>JABHJM010000031.1 GCA_018691995.1 Candidatus Iainarchaeum sp. | reverse complement strand
GCAAAACTGCACTAATTATTATTCCAAATATTGGAACTAAAAATAAACCAATTTCTTTTGGCATGTAACTATCAGCATTACCTTCAATGTTCCAGTGAGTTGCAATATTTTGTGGAACTTTATTATAAACAGCAAAACTCATTGCGATTAAAATTAATATTAACAAAGCAACAACGAGTAAAAATTTTGTTTTATCAAAGTCCATACTAATAAAGTAGCTGTTTTTCTATATAAATCTGCTTAAATCAAAAACCCCAAAATTTAGGCAATAGTCGAATTTTTAGGCAAAGGGCAAGTTTTATAAATTGGTGGTATGATAATATATTCGATGTAAAGTTGCAATTTGACTTCGGTTTTGTTGTTTCTTTGCATCACTTTTTGTATTAATTTTTTTCTTTTGATAGTTAATTAAATTAATCTAGATTTTTTCCAATTCATTTTTATTGCATAATAAAGCGCAATGAAAAATGTTAATATAATTGCTCCTGGGAATGAAAGCCACAGGCCAGTAACTCCAAACCAAATTGGAAGAGTTGCTGCAAATATAATTTGGAATAATAAAAGTAAAATGGATAAAACCATTGCTTTTTTTGTATCGCCAGCCCCTCTAATTGAACCAATCATAACAGTCATTATTCCAAGAAGTCCAAAAGACAATGCCATTAACTTGATGAACGTTGCTGTGTTTGCAATTACTTCCAGTTCTCCTGGAACAAATATTGCTACAATTATTTCTGCAAGAACAAAAAGAATAATTCCGAGTATTGTTAAGAATGTAAATGAAAGAAATGAAGCTTTTTTTAGGGTTTGATTTATTAAATCAAATTTCTTTGCGCCAATTTGTTGACCTATAATTGTGCTCACTGCGATTGATACACTTAGTGCTGGCATGAAAACAAAACTAAATAATCTTATTCCAAGTCCAAATGATGCAAGAATAATTGTCCCATAAATTGCAGCAATAAATGTTAATGCGACCATTCCTATTGCGTGTGAAAAAAATTCAATTGAAGAAGGCCAGCCAATTCCAATCAATTTCTTTTGTATTGTAAAATCAATCTTACAACAATTCTTTTTAATGTGAATTCCTCTTTTTCCTCTAAATAAAATAAATATTCCAATTATTGCAGAAAGAGCAGTTGTTCCAAGAGTGGCCCAAGCAGCACCTGCTACTCCGCTTGCTGGAATAATTCCATAGCCAAAAATAAATATAGGGTCAAGGAAAAAATTTAGTGCAACTGTTATAAGTACAATAATCATTGGAACTTTTACTTCTCCAATTCCTCGCAAGAGTGATGCGAAAGCAGAATATGTGAATGTAAAAATCGTTGCGAGAAATGAAACAAACAAATAACTAATTGCTAGTGGAAAAACATCCGCTTCAACACCCATTAGGGTTACAAGCGGCTCTGTTAATAACACTCCAATTACTGTAAAAAAGATTCCAAATAAAGCCATTCCAACAATTGTTTGTGTTGAAATAAAATCAATATTTTTTTGATCATTTTTGCCTTTGTATTGTGCAACAAGGATGCTTCCCGCCATTCCAATTCCTGAACCAAGAGCAACAATCAAAAAAACAATTGGAAAACTAATACTCACGGCAGCAACAGCTTCTTTTCCAAGTTGTCCAACCCAAAAAGTGTCTGTTATTTGATATACTGTTTGTAATAAATTTGTAATTAGGATTGGAATTGAAAGTATTATGATGGCTTTTAGTATTGGCATTTCTGTAAGATTTTTAAATTTATTTTTCGGTTTCTTTTCCATAATAAAAAATTACTTGCTTGTGTTTAAATAGTATTTCCTTTTTTTCTCTTCAAGTTTTTCAATTGAATATCTAAGCATAGTTCTTGGCATTTTCTTTTTGTGTTTATCTAAAAAGTTAGTAAGTTCTTTTTCATTTTTCTTTCCAACTTCGCGTAACATCCACCCAGTAGCTTTATGCATCAAATCGTGTTCTTCGCTTAAAAACATTTCTGAAATTTTTATTGTGTCAACAAAATCATTATTTTTTATAAATGTAAATGTTGCTAGGATTGATATTCTTTTTTCCCACAAATTTTTTGAATTAGCAAGGGTGTATAAAATTTTTCTACTCTGTTTATGTTCTAATAAATAATTTCCAATAATTTTTGGAGTAGTTACATCAACTAAATCCCAATTATTAATATATTTAGTATTTGATAAGTAAAAATCATAAATTTCTTTTTTTTCAATGTTCTTTTTTGTTTTTTCATATTTGTATGTTAAAATAATTAGTGCAGTTAATCTTTCTTCATGTATTTTGCTTGTAAGTAATTTTTTTATTTCATTTAAAGATAAAGAAGTATATTTTTGTGCTATTTTTCTTTGAGTTGGTACTGTAATTCCAAGAAAAATATCTCCTTCGCCATATTCTCCCTTTCCTGTTTTGAAAAAACCTTGTAATATCTTTGCTTTTTCTTTATTAGCAAATTTTGTAAGTTCCTTTTGAATACTTTTTGAATCCACATTAATGTTTAACACGATATTAATTTATACTTTAATGGTCTACATAATGTATGATTAAAAAGACTGGGCCAAATAAAATTGGAATATTTGTTGTTCT
>JABHJM010000072.1 GCA_018691995.1 Candidatus Iainarchaeum sp. | reverse complement strand
TAAGTGGAGAGTTTTTCTTTTTTGGTTTTTTTCCTTCAAAGAATTTTTCGTTTAATGAAACAACTCTATTAATAAAATTTCCAAAGTTTCCAACTAACTCGTTGTTTGTTTTTGCCATAAAATCATCCCAAGTAAATTCTGTGTCATTATCTTCTGGCCTCATTCTAAATAAATAATATCTCCACACATCACTTGCAATTCCAGAATTTTTTGCATCATCTCCAAATACTCCTGTATTATTACTCTTTGAAAATTTTGTGTCTTCATAATTTATGTATGCTGTTGAATCAAGAACGTCGATAATATGATAGTTATCCTCTGCTCCAATCAAGTATGAAGGAAACATAATGCTGTGGAATGGAACATTATCTTTTCCCATGAATTGGTAAAGTAAAATATCTTTTGCTTTCCACCAGTCAGTCCATTTTTCTTTCAAACATTCAATTGTTATTCCAATATAACCTATTGGTGCATCAAACCATGAATAAAATACTTTATCTTCCCACTCCTTTAGTGGCACAGGAATCCCCCATTTTAAATCTCTTGTAATGCTTCTTTGTTCAAGTCCTTTTTTTAGCCATTGCTGTGTAATTGAAACTGCTTGTTTTGACCATTTTTCTTTTCGTTCATTAAAAAACTTTTCAAGCTTTGGTTGCATTTTTGGTAAGTCAACGTATAAGTGCTTTGTTTTTTTCATTACTGGTTTACTTCCATCTAGTTTGCTTACTGGATTAATTAAATCTTTTTGATCAAGTAATTTTCCACATTTTTCACATTGATCTCCTCTTGCTTTTTTATAATTACAATGAGGGCATTCTCCTTCAACAAATCTATCACTCAAAAATGTTTTACTTTTTTCACTATATAGTTGTTCTATTTCTTTTTCAACAATTAATCCTTTTTCGTGCAATTTTAAAAAAATGTCTTGTGTAATTTCTTTATTTTCTTCACTAGTACTTCTTCCAAGACAATCATAACTTGTTCCAAACCAATCATAAATTTCTTTATGGATTTTAAAATATTTATCAACTAATTCTTCAACACTAATTCCTTCTTCGTTTGCTTTATTTACAGCAGTTGTTCCATATTCATCCGTTCCAAGAACAAAAAGAACTTCGTTTCCATCAAGTCTTGCAAATCTTGCATAGCAGTCCGCACTAAGTACTGAACCGATTAGATTTCCAAGATGTGGAATATTATTCACATAAGGTAGTGCACTTGTTACAAGAATTCTTTGTTTCATAGAAAAAATGAGTTAAAAAAGGCTTTTAAATGCTAATTTTTTGTATTTATTATTTCAAGAGCCTTTGTTGCCATTTCTGGAAGTAGAGGAAAAGTTAGTTCAAATTCATTCATTTTTTCTATTTGTACCCATTTATAGTCTTTAACTTCTTCTTCTTGAAGAATTACTGTTCCGCTCTTATATTTACATGCAAATCCAAGAACTAATGAATTAACATGATGCACTGTTGTTACATCAAACATTTTTATCATATCAACTTCAAGATTTGTTTCTTCTTTTATTTCTCTGTGGAGTGTTTCTTCGATTTGTTCACCTTTTTCCATGTGGCCTCCAAGAATTCCCCAGGTATTATCATTATTTAATAAAAAAAGCATTTCATCTTTATCATTGAAAATGTAAGCACCAACTCTTACTTCATATAAATCGCGAGTCATACTAAAAAAGTAAATAAAAAGAATAAAAAACCCTGTTCTTTGAAAAAATCAACTTTTTGGTTGATTTTTTTTCAACCAAGAGTATATTACTTCTCAAAGGAGCATTAGTATTATGGAAGAAAGAATTATTTCTTATAACACAGTAGAACAAGTTCCCCACATTCTTGAAAATCATTTAAACCAAGATTTTCTTTTTGTAAGACACAACACTGGTAAAAAACTTCTTTTTTTCAAAAAAATTCCCTCTCAACCACAAATTCAGATTGAGGATTGATTATGTTAACTGTACTTGAAAATGCATATTACAAAAAAGTTTCTATTTTCAAAGAGCCTGGTGAAACACATAAAAAAGTCCTTCTTGCCTTGCTTCATGAGAAAAAATATTTTGCCAAAGATGAACTACTTTGTTTTGCTAATTTTGACGAAGAACTTTTAGAGAAAACAATTCTTGATTTAGAAGATGTTGGAGTAATTAAAACTGAAGGTTGGCTTGTAAAAGTTCGTGAAAATTTGTTCGAAGAAGAAGCAGAAGGATTACTTGCTTAATTATTCTACAAGTAAAGCTGGTTTTCCAGGGAACGCATTATTTGCTTTTGCTTCTTTACTATTTTCTGCTTTTATAATTTCAATACTGCCAAATTCTTTTTCAAGAGCAACTTTTACTTCTTCAATTGCTTTTACTTCATCAAACTTTTCAAGATCGCTAAGCTCTCCAAATCGACTCATTACAGCTTTTAGGAAAGGTTGAACTGCTTTACCTTGCTTTTTCATTTCATCCTTACTCATTAATGCTTTCATAGCAGCACCAAAATCTGGTTTTCCATCACATGCCTTTTTTACAATTGCTAGTGCGTCCCATTTCCAAGCTGGAGCGACAAATATTTTTACTTTACTAACACTATCAAGTTTTGCAAGTTCTTTAATTTTTAAAATATCTCCGCGCAGTGTGTCTAAAACACCTTCTATTTTTTCAAGTTTTTCATCAATTAATTTCTCATTGGCTTTTGGCCATTTTGCATTACTAATGAATGGTTTGTTTCCAATTTTTTCCCATAGTTCCTCTGCAATGTGTGGGCAAAATGGAGAAAGTATTTTTAAGAATTTTTCTGCTGTGTCTTTTGAAATTGTTTCCCCTTCAATGTATTCAAATAATTGTCTTATTTTTATCACTGCCAAGTTATAAGCAAAGTCTTCAATATCAAGAGTTACTTCTTTTATTGTTTTGTTAAGTTTTGAAAGAGTTTTTTCATTATCTTTTCCAAATTTAGTATCCTGGAAATAATCAAATATTTTTTGTATTATTCTAAGTGAACCTTGTATTCCTTTTTCACTCCAATCCCTTGGTTTATCAGGTGCTGCAAGTGAAAGAAGAAATAGTCTTGAAGTGTCAATTCCATATTTTTCACTCACTACTTCAGGAAGAACAACATTTCCTTTGCTCTTACTCATTTTTACTCCACCCTCGCCTTGTAGCATTCCTTGATGGAATAATTTTTTTGCAGGTTCTCTGAAATTAATTAATCCAAGATCTGCTAAAAACTTTGTATAAAATCTAGAATAAATTAAGTGCATACATGCGTGCTCTGCTCCACCAACATATTGATCAATTGGACACCAATACTTTGCTTTTTTCTTGTCAAAAATTTCTTTGTCATTATTTGGATCAGCATAACGTAAAAAATACCAACTTGAATTAACAAATGTGTCCATTGTGTCAGTTTCACGTTTTCCACTTCCTCCACATTTTGGACATTTTGTTTTTGTCCATTTTTCATTAGTTTCAAGAGGATTCCCCTCTCCAAATTCAACATCTTTTGGAAGTGCAATTGGCAAATCTTTTTCTGAAACAGGAACTGCTCCACATTTTTCGCAGTGAATGATTGGAATTGGCGTTCCCCAATATCTTTGTCTGCTAATTCCCCAATCTCTTAATTTAAAATTTATTACTTTCTTTCCAATCTTTTGCTTTTTTAAGTGAAGAGTTATTTTGTCTATTGCTTCTCTATTATTAATTCCATCAAATTCACTAGAATTAATTAATTTTCCATTTTCAGTATATGCTGCTCCACCTTTAATATAATCATTCCAAACTAATCGATTATTTTCTAAATTTATGAATCCACTAACTTTATTTTTTTCAACCCAAATTCCTTCGTGGTTTTTTGTATGTTCATCGCTTGGTTTTTCATGTTTATCTGATGCTAGTTCAACCAAAAATGCTTTGTATTTACCATATCGATTAATTTCTTTGTGCTTTGCATAAAACTCTGCGTGGGTTTCAAAGGCAATTGGTTTTATTGATTTTATATCACTATATCCTGTTTCTTCAATAACTTCTCTTCTAACTGCTTCTTCTGGTGTCTCTCCATCATCAACTCCACCAATTACAAAGCTTTTCCATTTAAATTTTTTCCAATCAAGACAAAAATATTTGTCTTCTTTGTGATGTTTTACTAATGCAAAAACTGAATCTCTTTTGATAACTTTTTTATCTTTTCTTACTGCATCTTCACCATTAGTTTCTACATGATATGGTGCAATCACTTGTTTTATTTCTATATCATATTTTTTTGCAAATTCATAGTCTCTTTGATCATGTGCTGGTACGGCCATTACCATTCCTGCCCCATAATCTGCTACAACAAAGTTTCCTGCCCAAACTGGAACTTTTTCTCCATTAACTGGGTTTGTTGCATAACTTCCTGTGAACACACCTTCTTTTTCCATTTGATCAAGTTCTTTTTCTGAAACAGAATTTAGTTTTTTTAAGAATTTTTCGACATCGCTTTTTTGTTCGTCTGTTACAAGATCCATTAATTTTGTGTGTTGTGCTGAGACAACCATAAATGTAACTCCAAATAGAGTGTCTGGTCTTGTAGTGAATATTGGCCAAACTTCAACTAGTTCATTCAAAACAACTTGTTCTTTATCACTATTATAGTGAGTTTGATTTCCAATGCCAAGCACATATTTTGCGTCCAACTCTTTTGCAATTTCTTTTGGATGGCCAAAAGGAACTATGTGATCTTTTTCATCTTCAATAACAATTATTTTTTTAACATTATTTTTTATTTTTTTAAAGTCAAATTTCCAATCACAATATTTTTCTAAGATTGGTCTTTTTTTGTTATCTTTATACTCGCATTTTAACGGAGGCGCCACCATTAACAAACCATTAATTTTTGTTTTTAACTTTGGAATTATTTTCATTGCAAGTGTTCCGCCAAGAGAATGGGTAACCAAAACACTATTTTCTTTGAAATCATAATTATTCAAAACATGTTTTTCTTGTTCTTCTAAAGAAGGATTGTCTGCGTTTGGTAAATTTGGGGCAAAAGCAACTTTGCATCCTCTTTGTTCTATTTCTTTTTTTAACCAAACCCAAAAAGCACTTTTTGAATTATCTCCAAATGCGTGCAAGAAAACAAATTCTTTATCTTTTATTTCTCCAAAAGCAGGGATTTCAAATTCTATTTCTGTTCCGTGGCTTTTTCCTATCCAATTTTTTTGCATTGCACGTGTTTTACTTGGCCAATCTTCTAACTTGTCTATTCCTTCATACAATTCGTCTGCATAATCTGTAATTTTTAAGAACCATTGTTTTAATTTTTTTATTTCAACATTTGTATCTTCATGTCTCCAACATTTTCCATTTTGCACTTGTTCATTTGCAAGAACAGTATTACATTTAGGACACCAATTTACACTTGATTCTTTTTGATAAACTAAATTCTTTTCAAACATTTTTAGAAAAATCCATTGATCCCATTTGTAATATTTTGGATCAGCTGTATTTACAACTCTTGTCCAATCATAAGTTATTCCAAGAGCCTTTTGTTGTTCAATATAATGTTTGATTGCTTTGTTAGTATAATCTTGTGGATGTGTTCCTGCTTTTATTGCTGCATTTTCTGCTGGGAGTCCAAGAGCATCATAACCCATTGGGTGTAAAACGTTAAATCCATCCATTATTTTTTTTCTTGCAAGTACATCTCCAATAACAAAGTTTAGAGCATGTCCCATATGAAGTCCTTCTCCAGAAGGATATGGAAACATTTCTAGTAAGTAAAATTTCTTTTTCTTTGAGTCCTCATTAACTTCAAATAGCTTTTCTTTTTCCCAAGAGGTCTGCCATTTTTGCTCAATCTTTTTGAATTCCATAGTAAAACTGACCCAAAAAAAGGTTTTAAATGTTGTTAAGTCAAAGAAACTTACTAAAAAGTCACAATTTCAAAAATGTATGACAATATCAATTAAATGTATTAAAGAAACATTAAAATATTTAAAAAATGTAATTAAATAGTACCTTAAATTTTTATTATATTAATTATTATTAGATCTTGCATTTATTTTATATATTTTCCCACATAGAATATTATAGAATGCAAGCATTAAAACACAGGATGTGTAAGTGTAATACTAGCAACATCCCAAAGTTTGTTTGGAAAATAACGAACAAGTGCAACTTGCGTTGTACATATTGTAACCACCCCATCATGAAGGATTTTAGCGAAATGACCTTGGAAAAGGGTAAAGAGCTAATTGATTTTATTTCTGAATTTGGAGAAACAAAACTTCTCATTACTGGCGGGGAACCAACAACAAATGAAAAATTTTTTGAACTCAGCAAATATGCAATAAAAAAAATAAGTTTTGTATCACTTTGTACTAATGGAACCCTAACAGATGAAAAAGAAATAAGAAAAATTGCAAATCTTGGTTTTTCAAATATAACAATCAGTGCGGATGGGCATGAAGAAAAAACAAACGATCTCACCCGGGGGAATGGAAGTTTTGTAAGGTTGGTTAATTTTGCAAGAATTTTAAAAGAAGAAAATGCAAACTTTAGTATCCACACAGTTATTAGCAAATATAACAATGATAATATTGAAGAAATAATTAATTACTGGAAAGAATACACTCCAAATATTGAAGTAAGTAACCAACTAAAAAAGACAATTAAAAATCAACCAATAGATAAAGAATCAAATATCAAAAAAACTAATGCTAAATTAATTACAAATAAACACATTACTCTTGTAGGAACAGAAAAAGGATGCGATTATGACGTTTGTCCAATTAACAAATATTTGTTTGAAATAAATCCAAAAGGAGAATTTGTCGATTGTTTTTGGAAAAATACCTGTGCAATAACTCCAACAAGTTTTGAAAAATTAAAACATATTAAAAAAATAGAAGATTTGAGAAAAGAACTAAAAAAATTTGTGAGGGATACGGATGAAAATAAGTGATAAGTACCTAATTGATGATCCTCTTGAATTAAAATATTTAGAAGAAGCCCTAAAACAAAAAAAGCTTTCTGGAACAAGTGATTTAGTAAAAAAATATGAAGAAGAACTTGCTACTTATTTTAAATCAAAATATGCTATTGCTACTTCTTCAGGAACTGCTTCATTAATTTGTGCTGTGCAAGAAGTTGCTTCAAAGGGGGATGAAATAATACTCCCTTCAACAATTCCTTTAATGACTGCATACCCATTATTATTACTTGGAATAAAACCTGTTTTTTGTGATAGTGAAAAAAGTAGTCTTGGACTTGATGAAACTGATCTTTCAAATAAAATTACAAAAAAAACAAAAGCTGTAATTAATGTTCCCATGTGGGGTTATCCCATTGATTATTCAAAACAACAAAAAATAATTGAAGAAAATGATTTAGTTTTAATTGAAGATGCTGCACAGGCACATGGTGCAAAACTTTGTGATAAATTTGTTGGAACAATTGGGAAAATGGGTTGTTTTAGCACGCAGGATAGAAAAATTCTTCCAACAGGAGAGGGAGGTTTTATTTTAACTGATGACAAAAAAATGGCTGAAGGAGTTAGAAAGTATTCTTGTTTTGGATTTATGAACGGTATTGATTTTGGATTAAATTTTAAATTATCTGGATTACAAAGTGCTCTTGGAAGAGCAAGAATAAAACAAATTGATTCTCAAATCAGGATTAGAACAAAAAATGCTAATTATATTACAAAAAATATTAATTCTGACAAAATTCGTGAATTAAAAATTCCTTCTGAGAGTTCTCCAAATTATTATTCTTTATTACTTGAAATTAACACAAAAGATAATGCAGCATTTATTCAAAAACTTTCTGACAAAGGAATTCCTTCTGATATTTTAAAATATGATCAAATTCCTTTGTATGAAAAAGAAATTTTTACCCCCTATAAAACAAATTGTTCGAATGCAAAAAGTTTGTTAAAAAATATTACAACTATTCCAGTCCATCCTGGACTTGGCGAAGAAGAGCTTGAATATATTGTTAAAACAATAAATAATACAATTGAGGACTTTTAATGATTATAAAACATTTTACTGCAACAGGAATAATTCTTGATGAAGATAAAGCTTTACTTATTTGGCATAAAAAACTTGGAACTTGGTTACCTCCAGGTGGACATGTTGAAGAAAATGAACTTCCAAATGAAACATTACTTCGAGAAGTAAAAGAAGAAATTGGAAGAGAAATTGAAATCATTACTGATAATACTTTTGAGAATGAAAATAAAATGTTTAGTGAACTAGATAAAAGAACTATTGTTTTGCCTTCTCCTTGGAGAACTGTAGAAGTACAAATTGAAGAAGATCATTTCCACATTGATCTTTTATACTTAGCAAAATTAAAAGATTCAAAAGAAACTAAAAGTGAAGATCATAAAACAAAATGGTTCACAATAGAAGATCTTAAAAACGAAAAAGACATTTATTACAATGTAAAACATCACGTCCAAGAAGCAATCAAAACTAGAAAAAAGAACAAAATGATCCCTGGGAATCAGAATAACTTATAATGCTAAACAAGAACTAAATAGTATAATTCAAGAGGTTGAAAATAATGAAAGAAGTTGAAGTTTTAGTTAAAGTATTAAGTAAAAAAAATGACGTATTAGATATTCTGAATAAGTTTAATTTTATTGGAAAAAAGAAAGTTTTGGACATTTATTTTTATGATGAAAAAAGGGACGCATTAAAACCAAAAGAAGGCAAATTAACAGAATGTTTTAGATTAAGAAAAAAAGACAAAAATAACTACATCACATATAAAATTGATTATTTTGATGATGCTGGAACTTGGATTTATTCAGATGAAGAAGAAACACAAGTTAATGATTTTAGAGTAACGACTAAAATTATTTCTCATTTAGGTTTGAAACCCCTCATTGAAATAGATAATATTAAACACACTTTTCTTACAAACGAATATGAAATTGTTTTAGAAGAAGTAAAAGGACTAGGGCTTTTTTTAGAAGTTGAAAGACAAAATATAACTAAAACCGAAAATATTAGTGAAGTTAAACAAAAAATATTGGACTTTATTAATTCCCTAGGAATTAAAGTTAGCAAAGAATTAAACGCTGGAAAACCTGAACTAATGTTAAAAAAAAATTCTCAAGTAAGTTAAAAGAAACTCTTAATCTGTTTCAATAACTCATCTGCAACTTCTTTATTTTTTGAGATTAAAACTGGAATTCTTGTTTGTTTTTCAAAAACTGTTTTGAAAAAATTATCAATATCAAGTTTTGATGGATCTTTAGTCGAGTTATAGACCGCATCCATTGCTCCTCTTATTTCTGGAGGATAGAATACTTGGACAATTGTGTCTTTAAAGACAAAAAAACTACCCTCAAATACTCCGGCAACCCCTATTTTTTCTTTAACCCCTAATTTTTTCCAAAAATTTGCACACCAGTCATCAATTTTTGTAGAATTGGGAGAAATACAATAAAAATTTGAATTTATAACTATCTTTTTAATGGTAAGATATGTTTCTTTTGCTAGAAAAAGAGGAAACCAAAAATGCACCCACTGCAACCCAAGCTCATCTTCTTTGGTTGGATTAGTCACCTTACACAAGTTTGCTAAAAATGTATCCGCTTCATATACAGTTGAGAATACAAACTCTTGGTTCAATGAAGAAACAACTTTTCCTTCTTTTAAATTAATTTCTAACTTTGATAATAGCTCTTTTGTATTTCCAACCCAAGAAAGACTCAATAAGTACTTTCCACCCTCTTTTTCAAGAATACTTTCTTCAACT
>JABHJM010000058.1 GCA_018691995.1 Candidatus Iainarchaeum sp. | reverse complement strand
ATGGTTTACCCTGGAACAGAAACTTACAATTGGGCAAAGAAAAAAGGATATTTAAAAGCTAAAAAGTGGAGTGACTGGTTAAACAAAGATGGAACACATCGAACTTTACTTTCACGGCCTGGACTTAGTGCAAAAGAATTAAATGAACTTACAAATGAGGCAAGAAAGCAATTTTATATGAGACCAAGTTATGTGATTGCAAAAGTAGTTCAAGGAATAACCCATCCAAAGGAATTACCAAGGCTTATTAAAGGTGGATTTACCTTAGTAGGATATTTAGTAAAAAGATAAAAGTGTTTTTATGAAGGGAAAAAAATTAGTTGTAATGATTCCTTGTTACAATGAGGAAAAAACAATTGCAAAATTAATTAAACTAATTCCAAGAAAAGTTAAGGGCTTCTCAAAAGTTGAAGTTCTTGTAATGAATGATGGAAGCAAGGATAATACAGTTAAATTAGCAAAAAAAGCTGGCGCTAATAAAATACATTCTCACTTTCCAAATAAAGGACTTGGAGTTAATTTTCGCATGGGGCTTGAAGAAGCACTTTCAATGGGAGCTGATGTTGTACTTAACATTGATGCTGACCTGCAGTTTAATCCAAAAGATATTCCAAAAATTGTTGAACCAATTGTTAAAGGAAAGGCTGATGTTGTTACTGCAACTCGTTTTGCAGATCCAAAATTAATTCCACATATGCCTGCTATTAAAAAATTTGGAAATCATTTTTTTACAAAAATTGTTTCATTTATTTTAGGACAAAAATTCACTGATACTCAGTGTGGTTTTCGTGCATATGACAAAGAAGCATGTTTACGTGCAAACTTATTTGGAAAATTTACTTATACACAAGAAGTATTTTTAGACCTTGCAAATAAAGGACTAAGAATTGTTGAGGTGAGTGTTAAGGTTAAGGGTGAGCGAAAAGGAAAAAGTAGGATTGTAAAATCCTGGTATTCCTATGGAATAAAATCAATGCTTATTATTATGCGAACTGTACGAGACAACCATCCGCTAAAATTCTTTGGAAGTATTGGAATAGTATTCTTTTTACTTGGATTTGTTCCGGGGGTTTGGTTATTTGTTAGATGGTTACTAAAAGGAGTAACTACTCCATATGGTTCGCTTGTAATTCTTTCTGGAGTACTAATTATTCTTGGTTTTTTAATGGGAGTATTTGGTTTACTTGCAGATATGCAAGATAGACAAAGAAAAATAATGGAAAATGTTTTATATGAACAAAAAAAGAGCAAATACAAATAGGGCGATTGGAATGATGAAGATTATTAATAAGTTATTTGAGAGTCAATTTTTTCGGTATTGTTTTAGTGGAGGAATTGCTGCATTAGTTGATCTTGGATTATTCTTTTCTTTAAACGAATTTTTTAAATTACATTATATTATTGCACTAATAATTTCGTTTACAATTGCTGGACTTGTTAATTATACCTTGCAAAGAAAAGTTACTTTCAAAAGCAATTATTCAAAAAAACACAAACAATTTTCAATTTTTATTGGAATACAAATTATTGGCTTAGTGTTTAATGGAGTTGTAACAACAGCACAAGTTGAATTTTTAGGAGTGTGGCCAACACTTGCAAGATTTATATCAATATTAATTGTATTACTTTGGACTTATACTGCAAATAAAAAAATTACTTTCAAAATGAAATAAAAAAATAGTGGTTTTTATGATTGAAGAAAAGATTGGAAAAATATTAGTCTTTATTGCAATACTATTTTCACTAATAATTATCATTTCAAACATTGTCGGATTTTTCTGGCTTGATTCCGGAGCAATACTAATCGTGAGTTTTATTGGTGCTTTATTATTATCAAAATTTATTCCAAAAATAAGCGTTGATAAGAAGGTTTTTGGTTTAATTATTTTACTTACCATAATGCTTGCTTATCCTGTAGTGTTTATTACTCCTGGTTTTACTGCTGGAGCTGATGCTGTTTCAACCACAATGGTTCGTGTACTTGAAGGAACAATACCCCTCGATCATGCACAATATGGTGGGCTTAATTTATCATACCAACTTGGTTTTCCACTTATTGCTAATGTTTTTGTTGAAGTAGCCCCCATTATGCCAGATTATTTATGGCCATGGGCACTTGTTATTCTTGCAGGAGCACTACAACTATTTTTTGTTTATTTGTTTTCTGGTGAATTTTTTAAAAGTGAAAAGGCAGCATTTATTTCGACAATATTATTTTTTGGAGGAAAACTTGTTTATGAAAATGTTTACAATGGAGAATTTGCTTGGGTAATGGCAACTTCATTCATGTTTTTGTTCCTTTACTTATTTTTGAAAAAAAATAAATTACAATATATTGTATTTCCAGTTGTATTTATAACACATCCTGCTGTTGGATTTAATTTACTCGTATTTATGGGAGTGTATTTAGCATTTTATAAAATAAAAATAAAAGAACTTCTAAAACTCTTAGCTTCATTAATTTTAGTAATTCCTTTAATTATAATGAGTTATTTTCCACTCATTTACAATAT
>JABHJM010000042.1 GCA_018691995.1 Candidatus Iainarchaeum sp. | reverse complement strand
CAATTAATTAAAGAAAAATGGGGGGCTTGGAAAGAAATTAGCAGAAGTGAAATTATTCCAGAAGCAAAAAAAGAATTATTTCACTTTTTAGAAAAAAAAGAAAATTATAAAGAAGCATTTATGTTTGTTGAAAAGAAAAGCCTAAAACAAATGCTTAAAGCTATTCAAGCAAAAAGATTTAATGATACTTTAGAACAATTAATGATTGCAAAAAATTGCAAGGGACTACGAGCGACAAAAGCATTGCCTCGAAAGATAATGATTACTCCAACTGAATTTGAAAAGAAATTTGGTCTTCGCAAAATGGAAAGAAAGACTTTTTTTAAAGCTAAAAAATTTAGATTAAAAACAACTAACAAAGAGGATGAGTATTGGACTCATTTTGCACTCCCAACCGGGTGTTATGCAACAATTTATTTAAAATTTTTAAAAGAAAGTCTACTTTGATCAATTCAAGTAATCATACCAAATAGCTTTTAAACATAAAAACGACCCTTCTTGTATATGAATTTACTAGTTACAGGATCTGCAGGTTTTATTGGTTTTCACTTGTGCAAAAAATTACTTCTAGAAGGGCACAAAATTGTGGGAGTTGATAATTACTCTGATTATTATGAAGTTTCGCTAAAAAAAGCAAGAAATGCTATTTTAACAAAAAATGAAAATTTTAGTGAGGTTATAATTGACATTAACGATTATGAAAAACTTGATAAGATTTTCAAAGAAAATAAATTTGACAAAGTAATAAACCTTGCTGCTATTGCTGGAGTGAGACATTCTTTGGAAGATCCTTTTATTTATGAAAAAATAAATGGAATGGGTTTTTTGAATATTTTAGAATGTTGTAGGCATAATAATGTGAAAGATTTAGTTTATGCTTCTTCTTCAAGTGTTTATGGGGGAAATGATAAGGTTCCAGCTTCTGAAGAAGACACTGTTGATAGCCCAATTTCTCTTTATGCTGCAACAAAAAAATATAATGAATTATTAGCCCACACTTATT
Source organism: Candidatus Iainarchaeum sp. (assembly GCA_018691995.1). Taxonomy (GTDB): domain Archaea; phylum Iainarchaeota; class Iainarchaeia; order Iainarchaeales; family JAAZKV01; genus JABIDZ01. The sequence continues at coordinate 1,664 of JABHJM010000042.1, read as the reverse complement.
CTCATTTGTTTGGACTTAATTGTACTGGATTACGATTCTTTACTGTTTATGGGCCTTATGGAAGACCAGACATGGCTTTATTCCTTTTTGCAAAAGCAATTGTTGCAAAAGAACCAATTAATGTTTTTAATAATGGAAAAATGGAAAGAGATTTCACTTATGTTGACGATATTGTAAATGGAATAACTCTTGCAATAAAAAATCCTTTTAAAAATGAAGTATTTAATCTTGGAAGGGGTGAAACAGTTCAACTTACACATTTTATTGAATTAATTGAAAAAGAACTTGGAAAACAAACAACAAGAAATATGATGCCTATGCAACCTGGAGATGTTTCAAAATCCTTAGCTGACGTTTCAAAAGCAAAAAAAATGCTTGGTTATGAACCAAAAGTTAGTGTTGAAGAAGGAATTAGAAATTCTATTAAGTGGTATAAAGAATATTATCATGTTTGACAATTATTAAATTGCAAAAAAAGAAAATGCGCCCACGAAAAATATTGTTACTATTGTTGCTGCAATTAATACTCCTATTAAATTTGCAATAAAGAACTTTTTATAACCAAGATCAAGTAAATTTGCAATTAGTGCTCCTGTCCAACTTCCTGAACCCGGAAGAGGAATCGCAACAAATAGTGCTATTCCAAGAAGACCATATTTTTCGATTAAATTCTTTGATCTATTTTGTGCACGAATTACTATTTTATCATAATATTTTTTTATGAAATTAACTTTTAGAAAAACGTCTATTATTTTATCAAGGAAAAAATAAACTAATACACCTAAGATAATATTTGCAATTACACAAGTTATAAACACAATCCATATTGGAAGAGCGAACCCTTGCAGTGTTCCAACTAGCGGCACAGCAATTTCTCCTTCAAATAATCCTATTGGAATACTCCACCGAAGTTCAAAAACTGGAACAAATGTGAGCAGTATTAACCAAACAATTTTATCAAACATTGATGAATAATACACTAAAGAAGATTATAAATCTTCTAGTTCAAATGATTTAATTTTTTTGTAAGTTGAGCCGTCTTTTGAAATAATACTTTCCATTAATTCAAAAGAATTTACTTCAAATGAAATATTAATTGGTTTTAGTGAATTTTTAAAATCAACAAACCCCTTATTGTTGAGTTTTTTGTTTCTTGCAATTGTAATATGCGGATTAAAAGATTCACTTTTAGTATTTAGTGAATTTGTTATTTTTTTGTGCAACTGGGTTAGGGCAATTGGTTTACTTACATTTAGAAATAAAACGTTACTTGTAAATGAATCAAAGCTTGATAATTCTAACTTGAATTTGTTTGATTTTATTTTTGAAAGCAAAGAAGAAGTATTTTGAATGTTTTCTTTTGATATTTCTCCCAAATATGCAAGGGTTAAATGTAAATTTTTCTTTGGGGCCTGGCGTAGTCCAGAAACTTTTCCGTTGTAAACAGCATAAATTGCATCTTTTACATAACCCGAAAGATTGATTGAAACAAAAATCTTACTTGTATTTGACTTAGACATAACGATTTTTGATGGGTTAAGATATAAAAACTCTTTCTTTCAAATTCTTAAAGAGAGAAAGTGATTTTCTCATAGAAATTGGGGTGTTTGATTGAATAAAGTATTTTTGTTAGGAATAATTCTAGTATTATTAACTGTTTTTTG
>JABHJM010000057.1 GCA_018691995.1 Candidatus Iainarchaeum sp. | reverse complement strand
TCTTTTAAATTTTATTTTTTCATAACTCCATTCGACTGGTTTTGAACAAGTTTCTCCATTTGAACAACAAAGTTGTGGGTTATTACATTCAACTGCTAAAGAAATGTTATCTTTGTTAAGTGCGGTTTTTGTAATAATTAAGTCTTTAGTCATTTGCATTTTTCCAGTGTAGTGTGCTACTCCAAGATTTGATGTTGTTTCTGAAAATTCTAATCCATCGCGTAATTTATCATAAACATTTTCTGTTGGAAAAAATTGTACCATTAAAGTAACTACAAGTCCTGCAATAACAATTGCAATAATTGCATAGGTTAGAAGTGCAAAAGGTTTCATCTTTTTCTTCTCCCTTTCTTTCTTTTTGGATCAGTTAGAATAACTTCTTCTTTTAAGAACCATTTAAAAATTCCAGCAATTGCCATTATGAAAACAAAAACCATGATGTAACTCAAATAATCTCCGCTGTAAGAAAAAGTGTCTTTGTATTCGTATGACCAATTATAAAATGAAATTGTCAAAAAGGCAGTAACACCAAGGGTTGCAGCAATTAGTAAATATCGAAACCAATTCATTTTTATCAAAAAAATAAGGGTTCTAGTCTTTATTAATTTTGCCGATAGTCCATTGAAACTCTTTTTTGAATAGAAAACATCTTTTCCACTTCTTTGTTTGTTGTTGCTTGTTCGGCTAATTTGTCGCCTCTTTGGCGAGTCATTCGAGGAAATCGCAAAGCTAGTCCTTTTCCTTCTTTTTTACAACAAGAATGCATGGGACTTTGTGTTATTTCATCAGCTCTTACTTCAATAACATATTTTGGTTCAACCCAGTAATCAGGTTCAACTTCTGAGATAACTCTAACTGGTCTTGCTTTTGAAACTATTTTTGATAACATTGATTCAAGTTCAACAAGCGTGTCTTCAGTTAGCCCAGTTCCTACTTTTGCAATACTTTCAAATCTATCTTTTTTAGCATTGTAAGAAGCAACAAGTAGTGCTCCAAGTCCAAACTGGGTTCTTTTTCCTTTTCCAGGGTAATAGCCAATTATTACAAGGTCAAGTGTATCATCAAGTGTTCCTTTATATGAACGTTTTAATTTTATCCATGAGAATTTTCTTGCTCCGGCAATGTAGGGTGCATCAAGATCCTTTGCCATTATTCCTTCAAGTCCTTGTCCAATTTTTTCTTCAAAAAACTCTTCTAAAACCCCTGGATCATCAATAATTTTCATTTCACTAAGTTCAATGATGTCTCCTTTTGTAACAATACTTTCGAGTTTTTTCCTTCTGTTTCTAAAAGGTTCATTCATCATATTTTTTCCATCAACTAAAACAACATCAAATAAAAATAATTTGAGAGGATACTCTTTTGCTTTTTTTTCAATGTCATATTTTCTTTTTCTTTGAATTGTTATTTGAAAAGGATAATATTCATTAGTTTCATTATTGTATGCTAGAGCTTCTCCTTCAATAAAACATTTTTTTGGTTTTATTTGTGTTTGAATTGCTTCTATTATTTCTGGAAACATGTCAGTTATATCTTCACTTTGTCTTGAAAATATTTTTACTTTATCATTATCTTTACTAATCATTACTCGAAAACCATCATACTTACTTTCTACTGCACATTTTCCAAGTTTTTCAATTATTTCTTTTGCGCTAGGTAAACGTTCAGCCGCAGTTGGTCGAATTGGAGTTCCAGGGGTAATACTAACATTTGCTAAACCTTTCATTCCATGTTCTTTTAGAATCTCTGCAATTTCTCCAAGATCAGAATAAACATTGTAAGCATTCTCTATTTGTTCACGCAGTTCTATTTTTATTTTTCTACGGTCATCTTCTTTTTTTTCTTCAAATTCTTTGTCATTTTGTTTTGCAATCATTATTGCAAAAGCATCCATTATAGTTGGGTCACCAACACCAAGTCGAATGTTGCTAAGAGGAATTCTTGCAATGTAACGAGCTTCTGTTGGAGAAGCAGAATTAAATAATTCTGCTAATAATTTCTTTTTTAGTTCTTGGCTTCCTTCTCCACCTCTAGTTGACATTCTTTGCAGGTTTGCAAATACTTTTTCAACAGTTAGTTCTGTTACAAATAAACTTCCTTGTTGTTTTCCTTCAATTAATTGTTCTGCAGTAGTTCCAAGGTCTCCAGTTTTGCTAAATCGCTCATCTACATCTTTTCGTGAGAATCCAGTTGCTTTTACAATTGCGCTTGAAATTAGTTTTTCTCCAAATCCTATTTCTTGTCCTTCAAAAGCAGGTGCAATTTGGCCTTGCATTAAGTAAACAATTTTTTTTATTTCATCTTTTGGAACTTTTGCAATTAATTCAGCTAAAATATCTGTCATTTCAAGGCGAGATGAAACATTCTCTATTCTATCAAAGTATTCTGCTACTATTTTGAAATCCATATTTACCACTTTTATAGAAATATTATGGTTAATTAGTTTTTTAATCCTCTTTACTCATTGTTTTAGTATGGGTTTAAGGATTCCAAAGCCAATTAGAAATGTTGTTTTTCGTGCAAGAAAAAGAAGTCTAAGATACCATGAGAAAAAATGGATTAAAGCAAAAAGGGGCCTAGGTGAAACTTCTGGAACTCATTATAGAAATTTTGCTGGGGAAAAATTTAAAGTTTTTAGGAAAAAGTTTAGAGTAATTAGTGAATCTCCTGTTATTTTATTAGTTGATATTCGAGTCTCGGTTTTAAGTGGAAATAAGGGTATTGAACAAAAAACAATGCTTACTGTTGAACTTGACAGAGGGATTGTTGATATTGCAGATATTAATGAAGGAAGATATTCTATGCCACCCGACAAAAAAATACGTGGGAGAAATATTATGGGTGCAATCATTGAAGAAGCTGAGGAAATTGGTAGGGAGCAATTTGGTAATAGTTCATTTAAGTTGCATATTACTCCTAAAAATGATGTTTTAAAAAAGATGTACAAAAAATTTGGATTTAGGGAATTTGATACTTATTCAAATGAACTTGAAAAAGTAATTCCTTCAAAATAAAATTTAGTGCCTCAGCCTGCCCATCATATCCGTTAGACCAAGGCTTAGTTCCAAATGACTTTTTGTTGGAATTAGTTCAGAATTAAGGCTTTAGAATTAATGTTCCAGCCATGTAATTTTTCAATGCCATTCTTTTCAATTATTGTTAGGGTTTCAGTAGCTTCACCTTTTTCATATGATGAACTGATAGTTAGAACTGTTGTTTTTGTTGTTCCTCCTAAAGTTGACATTGTTTCAAAATTTACATAAGTTATATTATAATCAATTAAATTTCCAAGTTTATTATTAATTGAAGTATAGAATTGTTCAGTTTCTTCTTTTGAACTAACTTCTAAAAATTCTTCTGAATAGTGGGGGTCTAGTAAATCATAGTTTTTTGTTTCCATTGCAGTATAAAATGTATTTACAATTTCATTACCTTTATACTGGTTTATCATGTCTTGCATGCTTTGTTCAAGATTTGTAGTGCATCCAAATATAAAAAGTGAGATTGTGAATATTGACAATATTAGGATTGTTTTTTTCATTAT
>JABHJM010000036.1 GCA_018691995.1 Candidatus Iainarchaeum sp. | reverse complement strand
TATCACCCATAATTTGTTTTTGCCAGTGCATTGTAGTAACTAGATCTTCTTCATCTTTTAGAGCAAGTCTGTTTCTGGTTTTAACATTTTCTTTTTTATTGGCTCTGAAAAAATGACGGTTGCTATGTCTATCTAAAAGAAGTCTGATTGAATTTACAAGACCCCCGGACTTGTTTACAGATCTTGCAAACTCACTAGCCTGTTTATCAAAATTTTTAAGTCTTCTTTTTCTTCCTCTATAACCCATGTAAAAACAACGCTTTATCTTATCTTCTTCCTCTTCTATGTGCTTTTAAGTATTTTTCCAGTATCTTTCCAGATCTTGTTGCAGGATTTCTGTTAGAATATGCTTTTTTAAGTTTTTTAACACGTTCAGTTTTCATTCCAGCAGTAGTTTTTAAACGTATAGCTCCAACAAGCCTAGCTCGCTCTATCTCAATTTTTTCAAGCAGAGCATCAATCTTTTTTGGGTCTGGCACTTGGAGTCTTCTAAGTTGCTTTGTTAAATTTGATAATTTTGAAAAACTAATTGACTTAAATGGGGCGGCTCTTTGCTGTCTTTGCGCTAAAGTTTTATGAGGCAATCTTTCAAAGAATTCTAATTCGTTTTTATGTGTGTGTCTTATTGAACTGATTGCGTTTTCAACAAGCATAACTTCTCTTGCACGATGAACTGCTGCTTTATGTTCACTCTTTTTCACATATCTTCGTCGGTACAATCCGAATAATAATTCTTGTGCAACAAATATTCTATTTCCAAGTCCATTGAGAGGAATTCTTAGTTCGTGGGCAAGGCCAATATATTTTGCTTCCTTTTCTTTTGGGAGTCTTTTTCCAGTAACAAGAGATTGGTAACATGACTCGACCATTTCTTCAATTTCTGCTTTAGATGGCTTTGGTGTTTTTTCTTTCATATGAATATTATTGACAAACTGCTTTTTATTTTCTTTCTTTCTAATTTTTGCATGGAAAAAGTAATTTTGACAGTTGGTTATGCAAGATCGGGAAAAAGCACTGTTGCACATTACTTAGAAGAAAAGTGTGGTTACAAAAGAATTGGTTTTTCTGATTTTATTGCAAACGAACTTGCAAAAAGAAATTTAGAAATAACAAAAAATAATATGGTTAGTTATGGGGAACAATTTCGAAATGAATTGGGGAAAGATTATTTGATTAAACAAGTTTTAAAAGAAGCAGAAGGTAATGACAAAGTTGTTATTTCTGGGACAAGGTTGATGAGAGAATATGATGCAATAAAAGAAAAGTTTTCAAATGCAAAAATGATTTTAGTTTCTTCGCAAGAAAAGCAAAGGTTTGAAAGAAGAAAAGATCAATCAAAAACTTTTGAAGAATTTGTTGCCAGAGATAAAGAAGATGAAAAGGCATATGGTATGTGTGAAGTGTTTGCAAAAAATGATTATGAAATAGAAAATAGTGGTTCTTTGGAAGACTTGTTGAAGAAGGTTGATGAAATAATTGAGAAAGAAAGCGAGTAGCGGAACAGAGCTTTAGCAATGTTTATATAGTATGTGAAACATTCTATAATTTAACAGTGAGATTAAATGGAACAAATTATTACAGCAATGACAGAGGCGGTTGCATTAGTCCTTCCAGGACTTATTTGGGCAATTATAACTATTCTTTTAGGTTATGTTGTTGGAATTGCAGCAAAGTTTATCCTTACTAAATTGATTAGTAAAATGGGAGTTGACGATTGGTTTGAGGAACAAAATCTTCTTGGAGCAGTTGGAAACAAAAATGTTTCAGAAATTGCCGGAACAATAATCAAATGGTATATTTTCTTTATTTTCTTAAAACAAGCAGTAGAAATTGTAAATTTAATGACACTTAATGAAGTTCTTGGAATATGGTTATTTTATGCAATTCAAATAATTATTGCAGGAGTAGTAGTTTTAGCAGGAATGATTATTGGAAGATATGCAAGAAATGCAATTGAGGCAAGTGGACATTCGCTTGGAAGAGTAATTGGACTTGTAATTGAACTAATGGTTATTTACATTGCAGTTGTAATGGGAATAAATGTAATTGATCTTCCAACACAACTACTTGAAATGGTATTCCTAATAGCATTTGCGGGAGTAGTCATTGCAGCAGCGCTAGCAATTGGAATAAGCTTTGGCCTAGCTCTAAAAGAAGAAGCAAGAACTATTGTAAAAGAGCTAAAAGGAACAGAAAAAAAGAAATAAAAGGCTAAAACGCTAGTTTTATAAGCAAAATGTAAAGGGAATTAACTATGGCTACAAAAATGATAAGAAGGTGTTTGGCCATATACGCCATTCACAAATAATTCAAATTTTAATCTAGTTAGTCATACTTATAAATCTTATTTCTCTCAACTCTTTAGAACTAAAGAGATCAAATCTCAATTTAGGGGGCAAGGGGCGTGTAGCTCAGCTCGGTTAGAGCATTAGTCTTATACACTAAAGGTCCGCGGTTCAAATCCGCGCGCGCCCACTCCAAAAAAAGTGAAGAAAAATGAAACGACAAGAAATAGAAGATAATATTACCAATTACTGGGAAAAGAATAAAGTATTCGAAAGAAGTGTTGAGGAAAGACCAAAAAATAATGAATATGTTTTTTATGATGGCCCACCATTTGCAACAGGATTGCCTCATCACGGACACATAATGTCACTTATTACAAAAGATTTATTTCCAAGATACCATACTATGAAAGGATATCGAGTTGAAAGACGATGGGGTTGGGATTGTCATGGACTTCCAATCGAAAATATTGTAGAAAAAGATTTAAAAATAAAAGAAAAAAAACAAATTGAAGAAATGGGAGTTGACAAATTTAACGAAGTTGCTAGAACAAAAGTTCTTGGATATGTTGATGAATGGAAAAAAACAGTTGGAAGAATAGGGAAATGGATTGAGTTTGATGATTCATATAAAACAATGGATCAAACATATATGGAAAGTGTTTGGAGTATTTTCAAAAAACTTTATGATAAAGGATTTATTTATGAAGGGAAAAAAGTTTTAATGTATTGTCCAAGATGTGAAACACCACTTGCAAATTCAGAAATACAAATGGATAATTCATACAAAGATGTTGTTGAAAAAACTGCCACCGTTGGATTCAAAATAAAAGGAAGCGAAGATGAATATTTACTTGCATGGACAACAACGCCATGGACATTAATTGGAAATGTTGCAATAGCAGTAAATCCAAAACTAACTTACGCTAAAGTTGATGTGTTTGGAAAGAAATTTATTCTAGCAAAAGATTTGCTTGATGCAACATTTAAAGATTATAAAATAATAGAAGAGTTCAAAGGAAAAAAATTAATTGATGTTGAATATGAACCACTTTATGAAATGGACACAGAAGGGAAAAAAGGATTTTATGTAATTGATGGTGGAGAAGAAGTAACAAGCGAAGATGGAACTGGTTTAGTTCACATGGCAATTTATGGTGAATTTGATTATCTTCAAATTAGAAAACATGATCTTCCAATAATACAACATATTGGTGCAAATGGATTGCTTGAAAAGGGGCCAGAACAATGGAAAGGTAAATGGTTCAAAAAACTTGACGGAGATGTTTTAGAAGATTTATATAATCGAGGTATTTTAGTAGAAGCAAAAGAACACAATCACAGTTATCCTTTTTGTTATAGGTGTGAAACTCCACTAATTTATAATGCAGTTGATTCTTGGTTTGTTGATATTGGGAAGATAAAACCAAAATTAATCAAAAAAGCAAAAGAGATTAATTGGCATCCAAAAAATGTTGAAACAAGATTTAATCATATTGTAGAAACCGCTCCGGATTGGAGTATTTCAAGAAATAGATTTTGGGCAACAGCAATCCCTGTTTGGAAATGTGAATGTGGGGAAGAAAAAATAATTGGTTCAGTAAAAGAATTACAAGAAAATGCTACAACAAAAGTAGAAGCAAATGTTGATTTGCATAAACATATTGTTGATAAAATAAAACTAAAATGTAAATGCGGAAAAGAAATGGAAAGAATTCCTGAAGTACTTGATTGTTGGTTTGAAAGTGGTTCAATGCCATATGCTTCAAAACATTTTCCATTTGAAAATGAAAAATGGCTTAAGGAACATTTTCCAGCAGATTTTATTAGCGAATATATTGGACAAGTAAGAGCATGGTTCTATTACATGCATGTGCTTGGAGTACTTTTAATGGATAAACCTCCGTTTAAACACTGTGTAGTAAATGGAAACATTTTAGCAGAAGATGGAAATAAAATGTCAAAATCAAAAGGAAATTTTACTGACCCAAACAAATTACTTGACGAATACGGAGCAGATGCATTTAGGTTTTACTTAATGTCAACACCAGTAATGAAAGCACAAGATATGAATTTTTCAGACGAAGGACTTCGTGAAGTAAGTAGAAAATTATTAAACATTTTAACAAATGTTAATAGGTTTTATGAATTATTTGCTAGTGAAAATAAAGTGCTTGATGATGATTCGTCAAAAGATGTAATGGACAAATGGATAATAAGTAAAACTCATAAATTAATAAAAGATTCAACAACTAATTTGGATGATTATAATACTGTAAAAGTATGTGCAGATGTGCTTTGTTTTGTTGATGATTTATCAACTTGGTTTGTAAGAAGGAGTAGGGATCGATTCAAAAGTGAGGGGGCAGAAAAAGAAAATGCATTCCACACACTTGCATTTGCACTAGACAATTTATCAAAAGTAATGGCGCCAATAACTCCATTTGTTGCAGAAGAAATTTATCAAACTTTAAGAGGAGAAAATTTTGAAAAAAATACTTCAATACATTTAGAAGAGTGGCCAAAATCAAATAAAAAATTAATTAATTTAGATTTAGAAGAAAAAATGGTTGGAGTGAGAGAAATTGTAAGCAAAGGACTTGATGAAAGAATCAAAGTAAAATTAGCTGTAAAACAACCTCTTGCAAAAGTAATAATTACAACACCAATTGAGTTAACAAAAGAATTAGAACAACCAATAATGAGTGAGTTAAATGTAAAAGCGGTAGAAATCAAAAAAGGAAAAGAATTACTTGTTGAACTTGATACAAAATTAACTCCAGAACTTGAGCAAGAAGGGGCAGCAAGAGAAATAATGAGAAAAATAAATGATCTTAGAAAGAAAATAGGACTTACCATACAAGATAAAATTGGGGTAAGCGTTGAAACTGATTCAGAACTAATAAATAAAACAATAGAGGCTTTTGGAACAATAATTGCTAATTCTGTTCAAGCGGATGATTTAAAATTAGAAAAAAATGAAGGAACTGAATTTGTTATAAAAGAACAAAAAGTAAAAATTGAAATAAAAAAGAAATAGTTAGAGTTCTTTTTCCATTATTACATTTTCCATTTTCATTCCAAAAAAGTCAATTAATTTATTTTTTATTTTTTTATAACCCCTTGATGCATAAAAACTCTCTGAACAAAGTGCAGCAATAATTTCAACCTTTTTTATTCCATTCTTTTTAAGTTCGTCTTCACACTTTTGAAATAGTGCTTTTCCAATTCCCTTTCCTTGAAAATCAATATCGACATATAAAGTTTTAATCGAATTTTTTTCTTTATTAAGAGAAGCTTCTCCAATAATCTTACCTTCTTCCTCTGCAACAAAACGAACTCGATCACTTTTAATGGATTCGATTAAATGTTCAGCTGTGCTATTATTAGTCCAGTGATCAATTATATCTTTTGAATAATAGTTTTTAGCACAAATGGGAATTGTTTTTTTCTTAAAAGAAATAATTTGTTCTGCATCGTTTATTGTTGCTTTTCTTATTTGCATATTAATAAATGTTTTTTATAATATAAAAAGAGTTATATCATTGTGCCCCAAATGAGCATTGCAATAACAAAAATAAGTGATACTCCAAGAACAAAATAAGGGCTTAGTTTTGGACTTTTACTATCAGCATCAAAGAATCGCATGATTCCAATTGCACTGCTTGGTCCCCCTCCTGCTTCTGAAGGTTTATTTTTTGTAAATTTTACCATTTCTAACCACCATTATTATATATTATGAGTCTTATTATAAATTAATAAAGTATAAAGAATCTTTATAAATGTGATTGATGTGGACAAAAATATGATTGATTTGGCCCTAAAAGGGGTTGGAGTTGTAGTAATGGTTCTAGTATTAATCTTTATTTTAATGTGGGGTGGAATTCTTGATTGTGGAGAAATCCCAATGGGTTGTGAATTATATGAAGCAGTTCTTGGAAGCCCAAGAGTACTAATTGTACATGGTGATGAGGGTCTTGGAGATCCAGATACACTAAAAACTATTTTACAAGACCCACAAGGAGTTGGAGTAAATGCAGTTGACATTTCTCATATTAGTAGAATTTCATTAGGTAATTTGAAAAGATATCGTCTTGTTATTGTAGAAAAAGCTAGGACTATTTCAGCAGAACAATTACAAATGTTTATGGATTATTCAACTCAAAGTGATGGAAGATTAGTTTGGATTGGGGATGCGGGAACCAAAAGAGGAAGTAAAGAAATTCAAAAACCAGGAGATATAAATGCACTTAAAGATGCTGACAATCCATGGTATCGTGTAATTGATAAAGGAGATGAATTCAAATTAGTTGCATTTGACCAATTTTTAGGATTAAAATTT
>JABHJM010000052.1 GCA_018691995.1 Candidatus Iainarchaeum sp. | reverse complement strand
TATTTACTCCTTTTTTACTTCTTTGTGCAAGATATGCACATCATGAACTGAAGTGTATGGGTGAAGTTCGTTTTCATTAAACCAGTGGTATATTTCAAATTCAGCTTCTTCTTTGGTTCCTGATGCGTGAACAATATTTCTTACTGCTTGTCCAACTGTGTCTGATAGATTGTAATTTGCGTGTGCAAAGTCTCCACGGATAGTTCCAGGAAGTGCTTTGTTTGGTTCTGTTGGACCACATACTTTTCTTACAACTTCAACAATGTCCACTCCTTCAAGTACCATTGCAACAACAGGTCCCATTGTACAATATTCAAGTAGCATTTGTAAAACCTTGTCTCCTTTTCTTTCTTTAATATCGTTGTAATGTTCTTCAGCAAATTTTTTGTCAACGCTTATCATTTTCATTCCAATAATTTTTACGCCTATTTTTTCAAATCTAGAAATTACTTCTCCAATAAGTCCACGTTGAACTCCATCAGGTTTTACTAGCACTAGTGTTTTTTCAATTAATTCATTTTCAACCATTTTTCCTCACCTCAATAAAAATTAAATAGAAAAGCTATTTTTTAGCTTCTCCATTCTTTTTTGATTTTTTTTCTGAAAGTTCTTTTGTACTTTCAGTTTTTTTTGTTTCCTTTGCAGTGTGCAAAGTTGATTTTAATTTATGGTGGGCATTTGTCCACTTTGTTTTAACAGGCTTTCTTTTTAGTTCAATTAAATTTGTTTCACATTTGTTTGCACAAAAGTTATAGCTTGTTCCATCTTTTTTTGCGTAAATTTTTCCTTGTCCAAGTTTTACTGTTTTTCCACAGAAACTACATTCAACCATTTTCATTCACCTCTACGCCCTTATTTCCTTTGCTTCTCTTTCAGTATCTAGTAGGATTATTACGTCTCCTTTTTGGATACTTCCAACAGCATTTCTTCTTTTTACACGTCCTTTTTCAGGGCCGTCCATTATTCTGCATAGTACTTGAGTTATTTCTCCATGTACTCCAGTTGTTTTTACTACTTCAACAACTTCTGCAGGTGTTCCTCGTCTTTCAACCATTTTGTCTCACCTACTTTTTAAGGTCAGCTATTTTTGCAGCTAACTCTTTTGTTGCTTCTTCGTCTCCTTCAATTATTGCTACGGCACTAGTTGCTGTTCTTAGTTTTGCTTTTTCACCAAGATCTTTTCTAGTAGCAATATAACTACAAGGGATATTTTTTTCTTCACAAATTAGTGGGATGTGCATTACTAGTTCAGCTGGAGTTATATCTTCAGCTAAAACTACTAGTTTTGCTGTTCCTCTTTCAACTGCTTTTGTAACTTCGTTTAATCCCGCTTTTACTTTTGTTGCTTTTTCAAGTATTTCAACAGTCTTACCCTTAAGTTCGTCTGTTAGTTCTACTTTAACATATTCTGACATATTATTACCTCCGTGTCATTTGTCCATTTGGACATCTACGTCATCGGCCTACAATTAGGCTATAACTTGATTAATTTCCCATTAAAAAACTTTATAAAGATGCTTGTTATGTATAAGATTTGTTAATTATTCATAAGAAAATACAAATTTTCCATTCGCATTATCATTAGTAGCATATCCAAGTCCTTCAAAACGAACCATTTTTTTTTCTTCATTAATTAAAGTAGAACTCACACCAACTTTCTTTGTTCCATCAGACATTAAAATTTCAACGTTACTAGTTCCCTTAATCCAAGAAAGAGTTTGAGCTTCGCGTTTCTCATAAGAAATAAATTGTGCCTTTGCGCCATACTCACTAACTTGCGTAAATTTCACATTAAATCCATTTTTAAAACGAACAATATCATCAGCTTTAAATTTTGTAAGTTCATATTTGTCAACAAGAACAGTTTCAATAGGAGCATCAAATATTACATTTTCTCCATAATTTTTTACATTTCCAGGGATAAAATTATATATTTCAACTCCAACAGCTTCTTGGAAGAAAGGATACTCTTTAACTGGCCCCACAAATTCTTTGTTAAAAGCAGCAATCATTTTCATATCAATTTTAACTTCACTCATTCCAATTCCACTTTCAAAAATAAGTTTTCGAACAGTTTCTGGTCTAATTCCACGTCGCTTAAATGCTTTCATAGTGGCCATTCGAGGATCATCATAAGAAAGAATTCCTTCTTTTTCCATTATAATTTTCATTTTACTTTTGCTTAATACCATATCTCCAAGTTTTGAAATCTTTCCATGGTACATAGTGTGTGGGTGAGTCCAACCCATATATTCACAAATAAATCTTTGTTTATCTTCATTAGCTCTGTGTTCTTGTCCTCGAACCATAAAATTAATTTTCATATCATGATCGTCCACAGCACTAGCCAAATTATAAGCTGGAAAAACTTTCAATTTATGCACTTTTTTATTTGGGTGTTTTGTAGGATCATCAACTATTTTTGCAATCCAAAAATCACGAACACTAGAATCCTTATGTTTAAGATCAGTTTTAATTCGAACAATAGCTTCACCTTCTTTCACTTTTCCTTTTAGCATATCTTTGTAAGCCTTCATAGTTTCCTTAACACTCTTTTTCCTACACGAACAAGCTTTACTTTTCCAAGACAATTCTCTCCATGCTTCACTTTCACAAAAACAAACATATGCTTTGTCCATTTTAATTAATTTTTCCATTATTTGATAATATCTTTTCAAATTATCTGATTGTCTAACAATACCCCCGTTAATATTAATCCCAAGCCATTTAAAATCTTTCAAAAATTCTTCTTCCATTCCAACTTCAGAAACCTTGATTTTTGCGTCAGTATCATCAAAGCGCATAATATAAGTTCCACCATACTTTTTCACATACTCATCAGTCAAAACATAAGGCCGTGCATGTCCAAAATGCATTACTCCGCTTGGAGTTGGAGCAGCACGAGTAATAAGTTTTTCTCCTTTCTTTAACCATTCAAGTGGAGGAAGAGTTTTTTCTTTTTCAACTTGTTTAAGTTCCCATCCTTCTTTGTCATAAAATTCATATTCTTCTTTTAGTTTAACAGAATCAAGAGCATTTACTTCTTGTACAATTTTATTAATGAGTGGAGCAACTTCTGCTAAATTAACTTGGGGAAAAAGTGCTTTTACTTTTCCAATAACAGCTCCTGCTTGTGCACTTCCTTTATGCTCAAATGCATTTTTTGTGGCATATTTACGTGCAACATCTTCTACTTCCATAAAAATAAATTAGTCAAGAAGAGTTTAAGAGGCTTATTGTCTTCTCAGGGCAATTTCATCTGCCCAGTTATCTATTTTTGCAAAAAGTGCTTCGGATTGTTCTTGATTTAAATTATTTTCAATCCATTTTCCTTGATTCATAGATCTTATTTCTTGTAAGTCTGTCCAATGGTTTTGAACCCATGCGGCGGCATTATTGATTGTTTCTTGTGGGCCATCACTTAACCAACTAATTTGAAGGTCGTGCTGATTTGGAAATGAAATGTACCAGCCTGAACTATTTGGGTGTTGGGGGTTGTCATATTTATACAGGGGCACCATATTTTTTGTTTGGATTGATTCGTTCCAAAAAATTGCTTGTAATTCAACATCATCTCTTTGAAATGCTAAAATAGCATCTCCTTTGAATATAATTGCACGGTCAGATGGATTTCCACTAAATGGATAATACATTTGTGTCCCAGGGATTGCTGCAAATGCATATCCTGCTCCTTTTTCACTTGTTTGTGCAGCACCAAGTCCTCTTGTTTGTTGAATTCCATTTATTTGAGTGATTCCATATTTAAATCCCTCATCCGGAACTGATTCTCCTCCTTGAGCATCTGTAAAATGCATAAAAAATTCATTTTTTGCATCTCTAACATAATCTAATTTTGTGTATGGTGGTGGAGAATTTGAATTTTCAACGTTATTTCTCCATATGCTGTCAATAACATCTTCTTCTAAAATTGGTGCGATTTCTGCTTCTGTTTTAGTTGCGGCGATTTGGTGAGCAAATTCAATTAGTTTATCTGGATTTGATCCCCTTCCTTCCACATATAATACTCTAGCAGCTAATTCTTTTTCAGTAAGTTCGGTATAGTTTAATTTAAATTTACCAAACCCTTTAGCTCTTATTATTTGAAGTCCTTCTTCAACATCTTTCAATTTGTTATATAATCCAACTTTATTTTCTGAAAAAGTAAATCTTATTTCTTGTTCAAAAAAAGAAACACTTTCTGTAAAAAGTTTTTGATCTTTGTAAATAAAATAATCAATAGTTGTTATTGGGAAATCTCTTGCTAGATCAAAATCAATTGGAAAGCTGGTTGATGGGTCTATTTTTATTCTTCTTTTTAATTCAATTAATTTTTGTTGGGCTACTGATAAATTGGAATTTATTTCGATTAAAGAATCTGAAGTAATTTTTGTTAGTCCAGTTATATCCTTTGGATTAATAAAATGAGTCTTTCCGTTTTTTAGAAATTCTATTTTTCCATCAGTAATGCCTTTGTAAACTCCCGAACACATTCCAGATTGACCATTGGGTAATATGCGTATTCCAACTTCACACAAGCCGCTTCTTTGAGCTTCAAGAGTAATAACATCCCCTTCTTGTATGTTGAGTTGTTTTATATTAGTTTCAAATTCACCTTGTGCAAATGAATTTTGTTCGAATATTTGAGGCGGGTATATTTCTTTTACATTAATCACTAGGTCGGACGTTCCTTCTGGATGATAAACAGTTACTTCTTGTCCACCAGAATAATGAGAACTAATAACAGCAACAGTTTTACCTTGTTGCATTGCACCAAAAATTTGATTAATTTGAGTTTGACTTAATCCATTTCTATTAATTTTATTAACCGTTACTGTTGCAGGATTATAAGTTTGAATTGGCCGAATTTCTTTTATAAATTCTTTATCAAAATCTCCATTAATACTAACTTTTTCTGATGGGTTAAAAATTTTGACTGGGCTTTGTGTAGATGTCCAATTACAAGGAGAATTACATTTAATGGTTAAAGTATTTACTGATTTAGGTATTATGTTAGGGGATAAGTTGTTTGCCCAAATGCCAAGTTCTGCTTCAACTTTTGCTAGGTTTGGGGGGGCATAGTTTGGATCATATATTTTTGAAATATCTTCTCCTGCTTTTTCAAGTTTTTTAACTGCATAATAACCTTGGCCATATTCATTATTTTCAAAAATTCGACCAGCTTTGTAAAGGGTATGTTCAAAATAATACATTGATCCATATTCATCTTCTATAAAAAATCCATCTTGGATTAATGCAAGTCTATCTTCAGCAAAAACGGCCAATCCTTCCATTATTTCATCATTTGTTCCTACTAAATGTTGAACAATATGATCTACTTCGTGAATCAAAGTTTTATTTGCAGTTAAAAGATTTGCAGAAGTTTTTGTTCCATCCCCTAAAGTAAAATTATTTCCAAAAACAACAGATACTGTTGAATCCATAAATCCTAAATTTTCAATTGGTAAAAATTCCCCATCAATTAATGAATCATGAGTAATATCTGTAAATGTAACAAGGGTTTTGCTAGTATTTCCATTTGGTGCAGTGATACTTAAAAAAACACTTGATTGTGTTGTAAGTTCATCAATTAAAATTTGATATCTATTAATGAATAAAGGTGTAATTTCAGTAAGGTATCCTTCTTGGTTTAAAGCAAAGAGTTCTGATTGAACTCCAGAAAGTTGATTTTTAGCAAAGTTTGCTTTTTGTGTGTCTCCTGTGAGAATTGCAGTTGCATAATCATCAAATAAAGTAATTGCTTTTGTGACAAATGCTTGTTCTTGATCAACTAAAAATCTATTATTTCGATGCATCATTGCTTTATTTAATTGTTTAATTTCAGCAAGTGATAAATTTCTTTGATTAAATTCAAAACTAAAATTTCCAAGTCCAATATCTTGATAATAATGTTGTAAATACTCGCCAACAGTAACAAGGTCGCCAGTAATTGGACTATAAAAAAGGTCGGCCTCAGATTCAAACATCAAACTTTTAACAGCAGCATTACGTTGGACTTTTGAAAAATCACTTGCTTCTCGTAAAATCATGATTTCTTCAGCTTTTGAAGGATTACTTTTTTGGATAAAATCAAGATAACTCTTAACTGCAACATCTTTTGTTTTCATTAAATCATCAGAACTTTCAAAACTAAGTCTTGCTAAAGATTCATTTATTTCCATAACTTCTTTTTGAATAAGTGATCTTAGCTCTCCTGTAGAATCTATTTTTAAAGGAGCTAATTCTTCAGGTCGATAAATAATAAGTGCTTGTTTTCCAGTATTAAGTGGTTGAATTGTAGCAATAGTTTTTCCAGCCATCATTGCAGATTCAAGAGTGCTTACATGTGTTGTTAAAAGATTTGGTGCTCCGCCAAGAGCATTTGCAAGGCCTTCTTGTTTGACTAAGTTATGAGAATAAGCTATTACATTGGATTTTTCAATTTGAGAAAAGTCTCCATATATGTCAATATCAAAAAGATCTTCAATTACTTCAATTGGAGTTCCGTTTTCAAAAACACAAGGTGATTGACAAGTAAATGAAATTCTGGTTGGTTCTATTGATGGGTCACCGACGCTATGTATTTTTCTAGCCATCATTGTAAATTGTCCTTCTTCTTCAAAGAGGTAAGGAGTATCTGCTTTGTAAGGTTCTGCCACTGGAGCTAATCGATCACCCATTTTTTGTGGAAAACTCATATAGTCTGGATTTTTATGAGGTAGTACAGTTGTGGTATGAAATCCTCTAAAATTTGTAAGTCCGGGATCTGAATTTCCAACCAACATTGCTTTTTCAGATTCTGTTAATGATTGAGCTAAAGTGTTTATTGTTTGAGATTGAATGATATTAAGTTCAACATTTCTCTCACTAAGGGCAGCTGTTATTGAGCTAATTGCTTCGGTTGTACTAAATGGAGTAACAATTGTTAATTTAATTGGAGTTTCTCCTAAGTTGCTTGTTAAGCCTAATGAAGTATTCAAAACTTGTTGTCCACTATACATCGCATCATCAAATATGACAAAGTGGTTTACTCCTTCATTTATTAAAAGACTTTTAGCTTTTGAACTATCATGTGAATAAAATCCCGCAGTAGGTTTTGTTGTAAGTTGGCTTCTTATTTTTTCAAAAACCCACCTCTTTGATTTTCCAGCTTCTTCATCAAATATGACTGCATAAGGTTCACCAGCAGAGTTTGCCAAATTAAATTTGGATACTGTTTCGCTTAATGCGGTTTCAAATTGATCCGCACTTACAACATTAATTTTATCAACATACATTTGTCTTATTGCTTTTGATCCATACTCATCGCCTTCATTAATCCATGCTAGCATGTCTTCTGAAACTCTATTTCCAACAGGGTCAGCTTGGGGGATGTTTGAAACGATTTTTTGTAATTCTAAAGAAGGGATTGTTTGCATTACTTGAATACTTTCGACTCTACTCATATTCACTGCCGATCCTGTGGATGTGGCATTTGCAATTTTTCCACTTTCGGCTAAAGTTTCATCATGGACAATAGTTCCATATCCTTCAATAGAACATCCGGCAGAACATTCTTCCATTGTAACAGTTTTTACTCTTGAAAGTTTAATATTTTCTTGTTGAGAAAATACAGTTGGTTCGGTTCCAATTTTTCCACTTTTAACCATTGCAAAAAAGTTTTCTTCACCTCTAGCAAAAGTAGTAGCAACTTCTGGAGTATATAGTGGAGCAACATAATCATCAAGAAATTTAATTAATTCTTCAGTTTGTATTTTTCCAAATAGTTCAGGGTAAGCTACACGTTCTCTATAAAATGCTAGAAGTTCTTCGGCAAGATCATTAGGGTCTTCTCCCGCATATTTTGGATGGATTCTTACAAGTGTATCTGTCATGGTTTTCCAATTAGGATTATTTTGTAATGCCCCAATAGCAATTGCTTTATCCTTTGTAGACATATATTGTAATGCTCTATGAGTGTGTTCATGATGGACACTACTTGCTAGTAAATTGGGCCCAATAAATGTTACTCCAGTTGCTCTGCTAAAAAATGCTCCAACTCCAGTTGGCCAATTATTTGCTTCTTGTATTCTACGCCAATATCCTCCTGATCCAATATAAACAGTTCTTTGTGTGGGGTCTTGGATAATTGGTTTTAGTTCAGTTCCATTTGGAATATCATCATAATCAAGTTGTGTGGCAGAATCCACTGGGGTATTGCTTATTATTAATTTTTTCCCATTCACCTCAGCAGTCATTGGAAGATTATTTCTTCCAATTGTAACAGGATTTGAGAAGCTTGTTGTTTTAGTTCCAATTTGCACTTCGCCTGCAGATTCAGGAGGTCTTATTTCTAACATTCCATGTTCAGTTTGATTAATTGCTAAGCCTTCAAAAAATTTTGCCTGGGAGTCTCTGTTATCTCCCCAAGTTACAAATGTTTCCTGTTCAATCCCATATTCAACTGAATATGCTGGAATACTTTTGAGTTCATCTAAACTAAAACCATATTTACTCTTAACCAATTTAGTTATTGGGTCATCTGTTCCAAAAGAATAACCTATATTTGTTTGTGCTGAATAAATAATGGGAATTTCTCCAGCATTAACAGTAAAAGGGGTTGAAGATAAAACACTTATCTTAACAGTTCCTTTTGCAATTTTGTCAAGTGAAATAATAGCTCTATTCATTCCTTCAAGGATTACATTTTCAACAACTACTTGTGTTGCCACTTCCCCACCAACAGTAATTGTTGAAAGATTTAACACATTAGTATTAACTGCAACTAGATCTTGGGTACGTTTGGGTCTTGGAATATATGAAAGCGTTCCTATTTCACTTCCCTCAAGGCCAATTTCAAAATGACAAACACTGCATGCAATAGCTATTGGTTCTCCAGAATATTGAGTAAATGCACTAATACTATTGTCCATTGTTTTTAGTTCTGCTAATTCATCTTGCCAAGATCCAAGTAAAGAAGTGGTTACGCTTTCACTATGTTGAGAAATATACCCTTCAAGTACTTGCACTCTTTCCCTTATTTGAATAAGTTTTCTTTCTGTTTCGATTAATTTTCTTTCTCCTTCTATTACTCCACCCATTTTGCTAAATTGAATAATGTTATTTAGTCTAAAAGAAACTGCTGATGGGTTAACAAGTACAATTTGTGCTTGTTGAACAGAACTTAATGTAATTAATTGTTGTTCTGCATGTGCTAGTTGCAAACTACTTCCAGTATTATTTAAAAATTGAACTTCATCAGTAATATCAAGGGCAGTTAAGACTTTTATTTCTTGACTAATAAATTGGGCTTGTCTTGTTGTAATTAAACCCATTTGTCTTGCATATTGAGCTGACTCAATTGCAGATGCAACTCTTCTTTTTCCTGCTAAATCAACAATATTTTGGACAATTTCATTAGGTGTATAATTAGAGAATTCATAAGCCAGTTTACTTGATATTTTTGTTTCAACATAGTTTTGGTACCATTTTTCATTAACTAATAAATCTTTATTCAATCCTTTCCATATTTTTGAGTTTCTAATCGTTCCAAAAAACTTTTTTGTCACAAGCCAAGCTTTTTGTGCTTTTGAAGAATGTTCTATAATCAGGGGGGTTGTGATTTGAGTTGTTTTTTCAGCTGTTTGTAATAATACAAGTTTTCCATTAATTATATCATATCCTTTTACTCCATTCTTCATTACATTTAATGAAGCAAGTTCATGTGCTTGTTGTGCAGTAACCATTGCTCCTTTTGATCCGGCTTGTTTTAGAAACAAGTCTTGTTTCAAAGCAGCGGTTGTTTTTCTTAGCTTTAAGGCTGCTAGTTCAGGAGCAGCAATAAATTTTATAAACCCATAAAATGCTAAGTATGTTCCAATTGACTTTAAACTAGTGAATTCTTTTGAAATTGATCCAAATGTCTCCCAGTAAGGTTTTCCAAAAAATAGTCTCCAACTTCCACCAAGTTCTCCAATTCTTTTTTCAGCTTTAACCGATTCGTCTGTTCCCTTCAATCTAGATTTAATATAATCATAATTTTGCAATGCTTGATCATATAATCCAACATCATAATAATAATCTGCAATTGAGATTAGTATTGAAGCTTCTTGAGATTTTGACAATACTAGTCTTTCTTTTTCTTCTTTTGTTGTTGCATTTTCAATTTTACTTTTATTTATTCCAATATTTTTTGTTATTAAATCTTCTTTTGTTAATTCGGCTTTCATCAGGGGGTTTTCAAATGCAAGGATTATTTCAGCACTTTCTCCGACTGAAAATATACTTTTTTTCCATTCAATAAATGCAGGGTTAATTTTTTTATTAAAACTGCTAACATCGACTACCATGCCAGTACCATACATATCGTCAATTGGGGTTGTTTCATAAATTAGATATTGGGGCGGTTCAATTTGAAGGCCTTTTGAAAAGATTGATTCAGCGGATTCATTATATATTTGAATAAAAGATTTTCCTTCAAGCAATTTATCTTTTATCTTCCTAAGGCCTTTTGTAGTGTCTAGTAATAGACTAATTTCAGCATTTGGGCGTTCATTAAAATTTCCAGTGAATAAATTATATAAAATATAATTTACTTTTCCTTGATCTTCACTTTCTTTCATTTTTTTGGTGATTAGAATGTATTGTGTATTTAAAACATTGTCAACAAACGCCAACTCTGCTTCAAGTTTTTCTCCAACTGTCATATTCGAAATAAAACTTTTGAATTTTGTATGGGAGATTGATCTGATGGTTGATTTTAGTTGGTTATTAAAAGGAGCAGCTAAACTTTCTTTTAGGTTGGTTATTTTTGAATATCCTATTCTAGGGTCATAGTCTTTGATCTCTAACCATTCTGCAAGTAAGTTTTCATCATTGATTTCATACATTTCAAGCAAAGTTGCTTTGGTTTTATTAATGCTTAATTTTTCATAAGGTGAATTAAAATTTGTTGTTGATTCTATTAATTTTTCCCCGTCCTTTTCAAATTTGTATGAATCATAAATAGAGTTTCCAATTAATTCTAAACCAACTTTTTCTTTAACTCTTGTTTGTATTCTTTTTCTTAAAGAATCTCTTCTTTCACTAAAATCTTCAATAGTTGAATCGGGGTTACTTTTGAAAGCATCATACCATGCTTGTTGGGGATCTTCAAAATTATTTAAGTTTAATTTACAGTTGGTTGAATCTTGAAAGTTTTTTAATTTTTTTTCAATTTCAGTAAGTTCTCTGTCTCCACCAATAACTTCTTGACTGCCTGAACTCATAGAATAAAATGTATTAAATGCTAAATATTTTATAACATCTCTAAAATCTTTGTAGTGTTGTGAATTGTAAATGTATGTGTTGCCAGGATTATAAATTCCTTGTTCAATGTTTAATATAGTGGGACACGATTTGTTTGTAACGCCTGAAGAAGAGAAAGGTCTACTACTTAATATCATTAATGCAAGCATTTTTTCCATTTCATTTAGTTCGTGTTCTGCTAAATAATGCATTCCAGAAATATCGGATATGACTGCGCGATTCCATGATGTGCCATATTTTTTCGAATAATTTTCTTTTAATCGTTTTTCATATTCTTTAAGGGTTTCTTCGTTAATATCTCTTTGTTTTATATGGTCTACTTGAAGTTGTATGATTTTTTCTCTAGCTTCCATATCAGTCGGATCTAAAAATAAGTCCATTTCTTGATAAAGGATGTTCAAATCAATAATATATTCCTCAGTCAGGTTAATAGAATTTTTATCAATTAGAGAATTTCTAAATACTAATAATCGATTCATTGAAGTATTTATTAATGATTTTAATCCTTTAATTTCAACTTGTAGTTTTCCATTTGCTTTTAAATATTCTTCTTTGAATTGGTCATTTCTTTGGTTAAGTGTCTCCTCTAATTTTTTTATAGATTCACTATCTTGCTCCATTGCCCCTATTAACAAATGTTCATTCAATTCTTGAATTGGAGGCATCTCAATATTGATATCTTTCATTTCTTCAATAAATGCATTTTTTAATTCTGTACCTACGCAGCTGGCAGCAGAAGTGAGTTCCTTGTTTTTCTTGTTTTGTACTTCTTCTGTTGTCAAAACATCATAATAATTAATATTTTCATTACATGGGTTTTCAATAAGATAAAGTTTTGTCTTGTAAGTTTTGCTTAAAATTGTTGAAAACTTAAGACGTATTTCTTCCTCAGTTATTGGTTCAGTATAATTAGAAACATCCACTATAATTGACATTAGATAAATCTGGGATTTATCCTCATTTTTCCCATTTAATTGAGATAAATCAACAATTTCTTCAGTTGATAAATTTTTTATATTTTCTTCGTTTAAACGCAAAAATTCAACAGTTATATTTTTGTTACTCTCGATTTTAGGAGTAATATTTTCATCTATTCGAATGTCTTCATTAAATTCAACGATTCCATTCCATATTACTATTGGTCTAGTAATTGAATAAGGCAGGATTATTTCTTTTGGCAATATAAACTCTTTTGCTTCTGGTTTGAATTTTATGAGTATATTAAAGTTATTATCCCCATTGTTGGTCAATTCAATATTTTGTCTTTTTCCAAGTATATTTTCTAATTTGTTTAAAAGTGAGTCAAAAGAACTTTCATTTTGAATTGTCTGTGGAGAAACTATTTGAGTAGGGGTAGTTTTTCTTTTATCAATCAGTTGTTGAGCTATAGTTAAGTATGTTTGAGCATTACTTTCTGAAAAATAAATGATTGTGTTATCTTTAGCTTTTTTTTTTAACGATGCAGGTTGAATACTGTTTGAAAATTCTTCCATTATTTGTTTTGTTTCTGTTGGAGTATAATAATTTGAATCAATGTCGCTAAATCCTTTAACTATTTCATTAAGTTGTGTTTTTTGTGAATCAGAAAACAAATTGTATTCAGAAAGTGGAACTAGTAATAAAATTGTAGTGTGATTTTCTTCACCAACTCCTGATTTGATTACAAGTTTCTTTACTCCTGGAGCGTAGTCCTTTGACTCAATTTTTAGTATTGGATCTTCCTTGATTACTTCTGTTTTAAAATCGCCCGAGATACTTAATTCTGAAACACTACTTGCAATTGTTTTTGGAACAATTAAGTATCCAATTACTGGATTTGTTACTTGAAAATCATATGTTTCAATCCTCTCATTTCCAAGAGAAATTGACTTAGTAATATCAATATCTGAGTATTTTATTGTTTGAGTAATAGTGTTTGTTTGTTCAAAATTAATTGTTGATCCAACAAATAAAAAAATGATTATGAGGATAATTAGGGCAATTCCTGTTAGAATTTTTTTGTTTTGGATGATTTCTAGATCCATAAATATAATTGTTTTTTGAGCTTTTTATTGGTTTCTATTTCTTTTAATTTCTCTTAAT
>JABHJM010000086.1 GCA_018691995.1 Candidatus Iainarchaeum sp. | reverse complement strand
TTCCATTTATTCCATTTTCAATATTAAAATCAATTAATTTTCCAAGAACTTCATAATCAACACTTTCATCTTCTCCAAATGGCGTTACAATTGCAGTGAACACCCCACTTAACATTTCAACCATTTTTACTTTCCCCCAATAATATCTTTCATAAGATCATTAATATCAAAAAAGCCTTTTTTTCCATTAATAAATTCTGCTGCTAATATTGCTCCAAGAGCAAACCCTTTTCTTCCTCTTGCTCTATGAGTTAATTCAATTGTATCTGCCTGTGAATCAAAAGTTACCGTGTGGGTTCCTGGAATTTTTCCACATCGCATACTTGCAACATGTAATTCGTTTTTTTCTGGAGCCCGATCAAATTTATCAGTAACAATAGTATCCTTTCTTTCAATATTTTCTATTACTTTGTCTGCAATCATTTTTGCTGTGCCAGAAGGAGAATCTTTTTTCATATTATGGTGTGTTTCAAATACACTAGCATCATAATCTTCAACATTATTTACTACTTTGCTTGCTTCTTCTACAATTTTAAAAAACATATTAACTCCAATTGAAAAGTTTCCACTCCAAATAAAACCAATATCTTTTACTGCCTCTTTCATTTCTTCTAAATCATCATACCATCCAGTTGTGCCCATTACAATATTTTTTCCTTGCATGGCAGATGCTCTTGCATTTTCAAGAGCTACTGTGGGAGTAGTAAAATCAATTGCAACATCAACATCTTTTAATGATTCTTCATTAATTTCTTTAAAATCAGCTTTCCCCATTGGATCAATTGTTACAACATCATGTAATCTTTCATGTGCAATAGTTCGTATTATATTTCCCATTTTTCCGTAACCAATAATCGCGATTCTCATATAAGCACCAAAAAAGTACTTCTGCAAAGGTATTAAAAAAGAAGAATTTTGTTCGAAATCCGTCAAATCATATTTTTTGAAAAAAAAGAAATAGCCCCGTGGAGATTCGAACTCCGGTCTCAGGCTTCAAAGGCCTGCATCCTTAGCCACTAGACGACGGGGCTAGTAACATAGAAAATGCATCCAAGAACGTTTAAAAAGGCTATTACTTAAAAAAAATTAATTATTTTTGCTTAGTAATTTTAACTTCTTCAATCTTTTGTTTTTTTGCTTTTAGAATATCATACTTGGCTTTATTGATTGTAAAAGATTCTCCTTTCTCTGGAAATCTATCAAGTTTTTCTAAAAGAAATCCTGCTATTGTGTTGAATTCTTTACTTTTCAAATTGAGTTCAAGTTCATCATTAATTTGATTTAATTCAGTTCCACCTTCAACAATAATTGTTTTTTCGTTTAAAACTTTTATTTCGTGTTCATCATCTTTTGCTTCAATAATTTCTCCAACTAATTCTTCTAAAATATCTTCAAGAGTTATTAACCCAAGAGTTCCCCCATGATCCCCAACAACAATTGCAATATGTACTTTTTTGTCTTGGAATTCTTTTAATAAAACTCCAATTTTTTTTGTTGTTGGAACAAAAAATGGTTCATCCATTAATGAAGTAACTTTTACATTAAGTTTTCTTCCAAGAAAATCCATTGCTTTTCTAGTATTAAAAATTCCAATAACTTCTCCGCCTTCATCTACTACTGGAAGTTTTGAATATGGTGTTTTTTTGATAAATTGTTTAATTTGTTTAAGTGTTTGATCCTCTTCAACAGTTTCCATTTCAATTCGATGAGTCATGATATCTTCAGCACTCAAATCATCAAGTCGAAAAACATTGTGGATTATTTCTTTTTCCCCTTTATCAATTGCACCTTCCGCATGTCCAAGAGATACTACTAATTTAACTTCTTCTTCTGTAAGAGTTTCTTGTGCGCCTTTTCCAACTAATAATTTTGTAATTTTATCAAGCACCCAAGTTATTGGTGAGAGAACAACCATTAGATAATATAATATTGGCGCTATTGCAAGAGCCATTTTTTCTGAATGTTTTGTTGCATAACTTTTTGGAGTAATTTCTCCAAATATAAGAATCAATGTTGTCATTACAAAAGTCGAAATTGCAAGAGCCATATTTCCTGGAAAAATTTCAAGAGTCAGCGCTGCTGCAAGTGAAGCTGCACCAATATTAATTACATTATTCATTACAAGAATTGTGATTAACACTTTGTTCTGCCTAGCTTTTAATAATTCTAATTTTTTTGAACCTTTGGCCTTTTTTTTCACCAATTTTTCAACTTTAAATCTATTTACTGAATAGAACGCTGTTTCACTAGATGAAAAGAGTGCTGAAAGAGCTAAAAGTATCACTAATAATAATATCTCTTCTATCATAAGGTAACTAGGAAATAAGCCATAATCAACTATTTAAAGCTTTTCGACCGCCAATTTTATTAGTGGTGAGCAATATCAAAGATATGTTCCAGTAGATATGGGCGTGTAGCATAGTTGGTTGGTGCACACGACTGATAATCGTGCGGTCCCCGGTTCAAATCCGGGCATGCCCATTTTTTCTTAAATAAATTTTCTCATATTTTTTACAAAAAGCGGAATTGATCTATGAATAAATTGTACTGTGTATTCAACATATTTATTTACTGCATCCATATGATCTTGCCAATCTGGCATTAATTGATTGTTATCAAGAACTGATACTTTTTCCCCATAACATATTTCATCAAACAAAGGAACTCTTTTTCCAAAATGTTCCATTATAAAATCTTGGTGGTTTTTGTGCATTGCAATTACTAAATCATATTTATCAAAATGCTTTTCATTTATTCTTCTTTGTTTGTGTTTTCTTGGATTTATTTTAAAAGAAAGTAAAGTATTCTTTACAACTGGATCCATTGAATCTGGAATTGCACTCGTTCCTGCAGAAGCAACCTCTATTCCAAAAATATTATTTTTTACAATGTAATCTTTCAAACAATACTCTGCACTCATGCTTCTAAAAATATTTCCTGTACAAACAAATAAAACTTTCATAACAAAATGAGCAACAACAACATATTTATATACTTCTAAACAATAGATATGACATGGCAGATGCATTTACATTATTACTTGGAGCAATACTAGTTTTTATTCCAATAATTATAATTGTGCTAATTGTACTTGCATTAAGTGCAATAAAAATTGTTACTGAATATGAAAGAGGAATTAAATTCACTCTTGGAAGATACTCTGGAATTATGGGACCTGGACTCAACTTTGTTATTCCAATTTTACAATCATATAGAAAACTTGATATTAGAATTAAAACTGTTGATATTCCAAAACAAGAAGTTATGACAAAGGACAACGTGCCAGTAAGGGTTAATGCAGTTGTTTACTTTGAAGTTAAAGATCCTGAAAAAGCTGTACTTAACATTCAAGATTATACTTATGCTGTTGCGCAATATGCTCAAACAGCACTTCGTGACATTATTGGAAACAAATCACTTGACGAAGTACTTTCAAGAAGGGATGAAATTGCTAGTGAAATTGAACTTGTTGTTGATAAAGAAACTGACCCGTGGGGACTTAATGTTACTGGAATTAAAATGCAAGATGTTGAATTGCCAGAAAACCTAAAGAGAACAATGGCTAAACAAGCTGAAGCAGAAAGAGAACGACGTGGAACTGTAATTAAAGCACTTGGAGAAGTTGAAGCAAGTGATAACTTAGCAAAAGCTGCAAAAACTTTAGCTGCAAGCCCAGGAGCACTGCACCTAAGAACACTTAATACATTAAATGATCTTTCAAGCGATCAAAGTAACACTGTTATCTTTGCAATGCCACTTGAAGTACTACGAGCATTTGAAGCTGTTGGAAAAATGGATGAACTAATAGGAAAACCAAAAAAGAAAAAACATCCTTTGAAAAGATAAATAACTTTTTTTAAAAATCAGTTAAATCAAATTTTAAAACATATTTTTTATAATTAGATGGAGAATTTTCTATAACAACTAATTCATCCTCATGCAAATCTTCCATATATTCTTCTATTGCTCTCATAGAATTTGTATGAGCACAAATTGCTACGTTAACTTTTTCATCTTGCATAAATTTTATTAATTCTTTTAAAAACGGAGAAACTCTTTTTGTTACTTCCTCCAAACTTTCTCCTTTTGGAATATTTGTTTTATACCCTCTATGAATTTCTGGATAATTTGAAAAATATTTTTTAAACAATTCTTTTTCTTTTCCAGAAAAAATTCCATAATTTCTTTCTCGAAGTCTATGATCCACTATTGCTTTTGCATTTTTATGATATTTTAAAACTTCTACTAACGCTTGTTTTCCTCTTAATTGATCTGAACAAAAACCAACATCAATCTCTTCTTTCATTAATTTTTTTCCAACTTTATCTGCTTCAATCATTCCCTTCTTATTAAGTGGTAAATTAAGCCATCCAAGAAAAATATTGTTTTTTGATTTTATTTTTCCAGTTCTAAAAACATATAATGCTAATTCCATACCACTATTTAGTGCTCTTTAGTTTAAAATTCTTTAGTCCCTTTATTTTTTTGATAAAAATGGATTTTATAACTGCAATAATAGCTGGGTTACTTCAAGGAATTTTTGAGTGGCTTCCAATAAGTAGCCAAGGAAATATCTTAGGTATTTTTACTTTGCTTGGAAGTGATCCAAAATTTGCATTACAACTCGCAGTAATGTTACATATTGGAACGCTCTTCGCAGCAATTGTTTATTTTAGAAAAGAAATAAAAGAAATGCTTACTGCTAAAGATGAAGAGAGTAAAAACTTATTAAAATTTATTTTAGTTGCAACAATCGCAACTGCTATTACTGCCATTCCTTCTTTTTTAATTCTTGAAGAATTTTTAGGAACTGGAATTGCTTTTGTATTACTTTTACTTGCAATATTACTAATCATAACTGGAATAATACAATTAATGAAAAAGAAAGTCGGCGATGGAAAGTTTACTATCAAAAATGCTATCCTTACTGGACTTGGACAAGGATTTGCTGTGCTTCCTGGAGTGAGTCGAAGTGGAACAACAACTGCTGTATTATTGTTTCGTGGTTTTACTCCACAAAAAGCATTTAAAATTAGTTTTTTGATGAGCATTCCTGCTGTGCTCTTAGCAGAAGTTGGTTATGGATTAATCAAAGGATTTATATTTAATGAATTTGCTATTGTTGCACTTATTGTTGCTTTTATTATTGGACTTATTAGCATGGATTTGTTAATTAAATTAGCTAAAAAAATTAATTTTGCTTATTTTTGTTTTCTATTAGCTTTAATTTATTTTATTGGATTTGTTATTTTATTTTAATTATAATCCAAGTTCTTCTTCCCATATTTCAACAAAATTATCAACTAAAGAATCCATAAAACTTTTTTTGTAAACAATTAAAAGTTCCATGATTGGCTCTCTTTCTTTTAGGGAATAAAATGTTTTTCCTTGTGATTCTTTTTCAAGAACAATTCCTGTGTCAAGCAATTTTTGTAAATGAAATTTTGTTGTTGAAGTACTAAGCTCCATTTCTTTTACAATTGTTTTTATTGTTGCTCTTCTTTTTGTTAATAAAAATAAAACAATTTGTCTTACTTGGTCTTGACGTAAAAGATTCATTAATTTTTCATCAATTTTTTGTTCTTGATGAGCATAGAAACGAGAAAATTTTCCTTCTTTTTCTTCATAAATTAAATGTTTCTTTTTTAAATAATCAATATGATACTGCAAAGCCCCTGTTGCAATATCCACTCTTCGTTGTATTTCACGAAAGTGTAATCCAGGATTTTGTATTATCATGGAATATATTCTATCTCTTGGAGAGAGAGCCATTGTTTCTTCTAAATCCATTCTTATATCACTTTTTGAATAAAGCTGTAAACAACGCTCCTATTATTACTAAATCAAAAACACTTTGTACTCCAACATTCATAAAGAATCCAGGAGAAACATATAAATCAACTAGATTAAAAATTGTTTTTAAGAAAAACAATCCAAATGCGATTGAAACAAATGTTAGTCTTCTTGATTTTTTCTTTTTTAGTGCAAGTACTGAAACAATTACTACTCCAAGCGCAATTACAAGTACTAACCAAGCAACAATTGGACTTACAAATTGAGCAGCATCAATTGCTCCTCTTAAAGCGTCCCATGGTGCTGCTAAAGCAATACTTGGAAGTAATGATATTCCACCTAATGCAATTATTTTTTTCAAAAAACCACCTCAATCAATTTAATAATGTTTAAAGAAATATAAAAACCCCACAGAAAAGCACTTTGACTTTTCATGAGGTGAATTATGAAAGGATTAACTAATCTGTGGTTTTTTGTTTATAAAGGAGTATTGGTACGAACAGGTTTGTACCAATTTTAGAATTATACTGTCAAAAGAAAGAAATAAAAGCTTTGGAAGTAGAATAATATTATGGCTCGTGAAAGAAAAATGCCTCGAATTGAAATACTTGATACTACTCTGCGTGATGGAGAACAAGGACACCCAGGAAGTTTTAACTTAGAACAAAAATACAAAATGGCTCTTGAACTTGATAAATTAGGCGTTGATGTTATTGAAGCTGGTTTTCCAATTGTATCAAAAACAGAAATTGATATTTTTAAAAAATTAAAAGGAAAAACAAGAGCAAAATTATGTGCTCTTTCAAGCACACATCCAAAACATGTGACGGCGGCAATTGAGAGCGGAGCTCATCGAATAAATATTTTTATTCCTTGTTCAGTAGAACAAATGCTAGTTGCAAGACCTCCAATTACTCCAAGAGAAGCTGTTGCTAATACTCTTGGTGCAATTAAAATGGCAAAAAAAGCTGGAATGGAAATTGAAATTACTATGATGGACGCAGCACATGCAAGACCAAGATTTTTAAGTGGTTTTGCAAAAAAACTAAAAAAGGCAGGAGCACAACGCTTAACTCTTTCTGATACTAAGGGTGCACTAACGGCAAAACAAACAACAAAAATGTTTAGAAGAATTAAACGAGCTACAAAATTACCTTTATCAGCACATGTACATTGTGACCATGGAGATCCAGTAGAACTAAATGTTGCTGCAATTAAGGGAGGCGCTACTCAAGTACACACAACAATTGGCGGTATTGGAGAGCGAGCAGGAAACACTTCTCTTGAAGCAATAATTGCACAAGGATTTAAACATGGATTTAGAACAGGCATCAATACAAAAATACTCGAACCCCAATCTCATAAAATTGCTGGGATTGGAAGATTTAAAATTCGTGAAAGAGCACCTTTAATTGGAAAGCGAACTCAAGAATTTCGTGCGGGAATGCATATGAAAGAGGCTCTTGGAGCATATAGTGCTTTTCGTCCGGAAGATTTTGGTGGTAAAACTAAATGGATGTATGGAAAAGGCACAAGTGGAAAAGTTACCGCAGAACTTGCAAAACAACTTGGTTATACTCCAAGTAGAGAGGAAGTTAATAGTTTTGTTAAACATTTGAAACGATATGGTGAAAGAGGACATGAAAAACCAGAAGCATATATTAAAACTTTAATTGAACGAGCTGAAAGAATGAGAACTCACAAGGCTGCACAAGGACATAA
>JABHJM010000021.1 GCA_018691995.1 Candidatus Iainarchaeum sp. | reverse complement strand
TTTTATTTTTTCTTTTTCAACAAAAAATTTAATCAGATTTTTAAATAAAATTGTAGAATCCATTTTTATTCCTCTTTATTGCCTCAAAAAAATTGGTGTTTTTGAATGTATCATATAAAGAATAGAAACATCGAGTGCCGGAAACAATAATACTATGATAAAAAAAACTTGCAGTGGGGTAAAACTTATTTTCATAAAATAACTTCCAATTAGAATAAAGCTTTGAAACATTGAAGGCATAATTGCAGAAACTGCAATGAATACAAGCGCATATACAACCATTTTCCCAGAGAATTCTTTACTTTCAATTTTTTGTCTTATTAGTAAATCATCTGTGAGTTTTTTTAGTGTGTCACTACTGCTTCCATGTAAATAAATATTGTTTAAACTACTATTTGCTCGTTTTATATTGATTCCAATTATTCTTTGATTCATTTTTTTTAAAGCTTCACTGATTGAAGAGCCATTTTTAAAATCTTTTACTACTCGCAAATACTCGGTTTCAATTTCTTTTTTACCCTGACAACTATTTTTTAGTGCTTTTACAAAATCTTTTCCAACTCGTAATTCAGAAACTAATTTTGATAAAAATAATGGTAAATCTGCTTCAACTTTTTTTGAATATTGTTTTTGTTTTATTATTGGCCAGTACAAACTAAGTGCAAAAACAATTATCATGAGTAGGATTCCGCCTACTCCGCTTCGAAAAATTTCCTTTGTATATGCTCCGCAAATTAACCAACCAAACAATCCAATAAAAATACTTATTTTTAGTGAGTTAATTTTTCTTTTCTCAAAGTCTTTTTCTGAGATATTGCTTTTCTTGATTTTATTTTTAATAAGTGAAGTAGTTTTTATTTTTTTCAAGAGTTCACCTCGGCGAGTTTGAAAAAATCTTTAAAAGTTGTTTTTCCATTCATTTTTTTCAAACAAATCTCTTTATTATGTAGCAGTTTGTCATATTCTGTTTTGTTTATTGAGAAAGTTTGCATAATTTTATTCAAGATCCTAACTGATTTATTTTTTTCTTTTAATTTCCCCGTGTTATAATCAAATTCAAATAAAGTTCTAAGTTTACCCTCCTTTTCGATTTCACAAATCTCAGTTACCTTTCTTTCTTCCTTTCTATGTCCGCTTTTGCTTATTTTTTGAATTCTTTTTTGAACAACAATAAGATCAATTGAATCAAGAGAATCTTTTTCCACACCCATGCTTTGCATTCTTTGCAAAGCTTCAAGAGCACTTTCGGCGTGAAAAGTTGCATAGCTTCCTTTTGCTTGTCCAGCAAGCATTGTATTAACAAAACCCTTACATTCTTTTTGGCTTCTTACTTCTCCAACAATCACTCTGTCGGGGCGCATTCTAAATGTATTTTCAATTAATTTTTCAAGACCTACTCCAATATTTTCTGAAGTATTAAGTTTTACTTTATGTTCTTGTGGTAAAACAATTTCTGGGGTCTCTTCAACAACCACAACTCGTTCTTTGCTTGGTAAAAAACAAAATAAAGAGTTTAATGTAGTGGTTTTTCCACTTCCGGTGTTTCCACACACAAGTACAGAGCAAGATGTTTGCATTGCTAACCATAAAAAAGCAGTGGCTTTTTCATTTATTGTTTTCATTTCAATTATATTTTTTGGAGTCATTGGATTTTCTTTAAATTTTCTTATTGTTGCATTTATCCCGCTAAATGCAATTGGATCCATTGATGCATTAAGTCTTGATCCGTCAACAAGAACAGTGTCAAGTATTGGATTACTATAACTAAGTTGTCTTCCAAGAGTGGAAGCCATTTTGTTCAAAATCGTTTTAATTTTTTGATCATTTGTAAAATAACAATTACTTTGTAACCAACCAAAAACATGGTGGTAAACCATTATTGGTTTGGTTGATCCATTAATTACTATTTCTTCAAAATCAGGATCTTTTAATAGGGGAGTTAGGATGCTTTCTCCAAGAGCCTCCCATTCAAGTAATTGAAGAATTTTTTCTCGTTGTTCTTTCCCAAGTAAAATAAGGTTTTCAATGCAATAATTTTTCAAAAAGAAGTAAACATCTCCCTTTCCTTTTAAATCAAGTCCTGAGTGTGTTAATTCTTCTAAAGCATTTTCA
>JABHJM010000024.1 GCA_018691995.1 Candidatus Iainarchaeum sp. | reverse complement strand
AAATAGAAAAAATAAAAAATCAATTTGTTGACTTTGCAGATCAAGCTGAATCAGCTGATATCTTGCAAGCAAATTTAGAATTACTTCCGCCAAACCAAGGATCATTATTTGGAAATGAAGTATTTTATGTTTGGTATGGTGGAAATGGATTGGTTATGCCTTCATCTCTAAAAACTGAAGGGAAAATGGTTGTAAAAGATGGGAATATGGAAGTTGTTTATGATTATGAAAACGGAGACATGTTAATTAATGGAAAGAAAGTAGTTGATAATAAACAAGAAATTATTGGACTTGTTACTCCAAGCGATAATAGAATTCCTGCACAAGTAATTCCAAGAACAGTTACAACAATTGGAGCACCACAGACAACAGAAAGTGTGTTTGAAATTACTCCAAATGGAAAAGTTATGATTACGAATGCGCAGATACTTGATTGTTTACAAAAGGCAGTAAAAGATCAAGTTGGAATAACTTATAGTGGAACAGAATTAACACAAGTGTTTGGAGAACTTAGCGGGGTTAATACAGAAATTTATGGAAAAGTATTTGTAAGAGATGGAGAAATCAGACTTGAAGGGGCAGGACAAAGAGTACAAGGCGGACTTGGTTCAAGGTTTATTATTGATGGATTTTGGAATAGTAGACTCAAAAGAGATATTAACAATAATATTGATGCTGGAAAATTCAAAGGAATGACTTTTGAACATGGAACAATTGTTCTAAACGAAGAAACAAACGAACTTGTTGTGTGGCTTCGTCAACATAAAGAATCAGTTCTATCAAATAAAGATGTTTCAGGACTTCGCGCTAAGCTGGCTAGTACTACTGATCCAGAGAATGGTTGTGAACAACCTGCTATTGAACTTGAAGCAATGGCACATGCAAATGATGAACTTGGACAACAAAGAGTAGAAAATTTCAACACTTCAATGGAACATTTAGGCCCTTTCACTCAGTTTACAACTGATAATAAAATGTACGAGTTCTATTCAAAGAGGGATGCAGATGGAGTGTGTAAAGATTATTTTAGAGTAATTGATAAAGATACTGGAAAAATATTAACTGATTCAGAAATTGTTGGTGGAATAACTCAAGATGGAGATGGAACACTAAATTTTAAAACAGCTGATGGAAAAAGTCACTCGCTTGATTTCTCTGCTGAAAATGGAGTTCCAAAAGTAAGTTATAATGACGGTCCACTTGAAACACTTCGTTCAGCTCAAGGAACAAATGGTTCATTTTGGTATGATCCAAAAACAGGCCTATGGTATCCAGAAAATGGTTTACAAGTTCCACTTGATAATGCATTCAAAGATGACGGGGCGTACTTTGGAACTGATGAAGATGGAAAAGTTAGTGGACAAGCGGGTAACCCAATGACATTTAATTTAGGACAACAAGGAGGAAGCGGATTCAATATTCCTTCTCTTCCCGAAACAGCAATGGAACTAGTAATGTTCATTGCACTATTCCTTGGAATTGGATTCTTTTTAACAAGAAAACCAATTAAGAAAAAGAAAAAATAATTATACTTTGTGAACAATTTGTCTTCTTAGTAAAATATTAAAAACTTCCATAAATTCAGCACATGCTTGATTTTTTTGCGATGGATTTTTATAATAATTTTTAGCTAATTGTTTACAAACTCTTTGTTTATTTGGAGCTTTTTGCTTATTTCTTTCAATGTTTCTTAAAAGACTTAAAAGCATAAGGGCTTTTTTTTGTTGTCCTGATTTAAAAGCACCAGATCCCCTAACGGCAGTTCTAGCATTTGACACTTTTAAAACATAAGTGCTAGGATTAATAAAAGGGATAACATCAAGTTTTTTTGC
The DNA here is from genome assembly GCA_018691995.1 of Candidatus Iainarchaeum sp. Taxonomy (GTDB): domain Archaea; phylum Iainarchaeota; class Iainarchaeia; order Iainarchaeales; family JAAZKV01; genus JABIDZ01. Next base: position 1,734 of record JABHJM010000024.1, on the reverse strand, counting down.
TCGTTCAGGATATACTTGTAAATGATTGGTAAAGTGTTTCATGCCCATAATAATAAATAAGTTTTAGGACTATTAAAATCTTTCTTAAGTGTACATTGGAGTTCTTCCAACTTTAGTTTCTTTTTTAGTTTCAAGAGTCTTTAAGTGTTTTACAATTGCATCTTCAAGTTTTTTAGCTTCTGCTAAAAGTGGTTTTACATCAAGACAAATGCCAGTTAGTTTACAAAATGCTTTTACAATTCCTGCAGCGGCATGATAATCAGCATTGTTTTTTGCATTGCCAAGTAAACAAAATGCTTCGACTTTGTTATCTTTTAAGTACAACATTAAAAGTGCAGTAACTCCAGAAGTTACTCCGTCTTTTATCATTTCAAACTTTGCTTTTTTAATAGCTTTTTTTGAAGCGTTATCGCTTGCAAATGCATAAACATCTTTTCCGCCCGGAACTTTTATTCCAGAAGTTGAAATCACTCTTTTAATTCCCTTTTTCTTTACCCATTCAACAAGTTCTTTTGCAACAACATGTGACATTCTATTGTCAATAATTTGTTCAGCAAGTACTACCGCTAATTTGTGTTTTTTGCTAACATAAATTCTAACTGGGTGCATTGGAACACCTTCATGAATTCTTATAATTGGTAAAAATAATGGGGAAGAAATATATCCAACTCGTTCCATTTTTAATTTGTCAATTAAATATCTTGATCCAATAGTTCCAGCTAAGCCAAGATCTGGAAAACCTTCAATAAGAGTATATCCTTTCATTGAAATATTTTTTGTTTCAACAAAATTAATCACTTTTTTCTTTTCTTCTGCCATATTAGTAAAAAGATTTATGTTATTAATAAACCTTGCGCAAAGACAAAAGCTACTGTTGCACAAGGAACCAAAATCAATAAATAAATCCAAAATTGTTTTTTATTCCCTTCTTGTAGTGCTAAGAAAAAACTACTAAGTACACTGTATTCAAGAATATAAATTGTGGTTCCAAGTACTGCTATTTCAAACAATTCTTTTCGTTCAACCAGGCTAAGCCCAATTCCAACATCTTTTGTAGTTTCAAAACCAAGTCCCGTAACAAGTCCAATAACAGTTCCAAGGATTGCAGGGACAATAATTCCTGCAGAAAGTAGTAGAGTATATTTTGTTATGAGCATTACAGCTTGTCTTTCTTTGATAATTGCTTTACTTTCCATTAAATCTTCAGCTAATTCTCTTAAAAGTGACGAAATACACCCCCCTGAAGAATAACTTCCAAGCAATAAATCAATAACTCGGTTATAAGATTCACTTTTATTTAATGTTTTATTATGTTCAAGTGCTTCTTCAATACTTGCTCCATTTTTTATCTCAAGATAAACTCTTTTGAAATCTTCATTTAGAAGTTGAATTTCTTGTTTTGAAAAAGAATGGATTGTTTTTAGTAAAGATTTTTGATCACAAAAAACACTTCCTTCAAGTAAAAGATCAGGCAATAAGTCTTCTCGCTTTCGTTTTCTTTTTTCAAATAAAACATCTTGGTAAATATAGTTTAATAAAAATGGAATAAAAAATGCAACAATTCCAATTAATAAATTTTCTTCGCCAAAATTAAACATGGTTGCAAAAACAACCATCGTGCTAATCATTAAGATAATTCCTTCAACAATGGAATATTGGATAAAAGTATCAATGTTTTTTGTTTTTGATTTGTTTAAAAATAATTTATCTTCAAAACTTTTTATTTTTTCTTTT
>JABHJM010000010.1 GCA_018691995.1 Candidatus Iainarchaeum sp. | reverse complement strand
TTTTATTTTTTCTTTTTTGTGAATTGAAATTTGCCATTTTGCTCACCTAAATTTTATATACCTGGGCATGTTTGAAGCCCTTAATAGTAATCACATTACTTTCACTTATTAAACCTTCTTTTTGAGCTATTTCAACGCATTTGTTTCCAAAAAAGTTGATTGAATCAACTTCTTTTATTAGTTCAATTAATTCATTTTCACCTATTTCTTCACCAGAAAAAAATCTTTCACTTACATTAAAAAAAAGTTTTCCATCTTCATAGGTTTTGCCCAGATGTTCTTTATCACAAACTGCTAGTACAGAAGTAGTTTCATGTTCGTGTTTTTTTGCTATCAATTAAAAAGCCTCTTATATTCCTTTTGTTGGAGTAAGTGCTCCACAAGCTTCACATTTCATCATTTTTGTTCCGTGTTCAGAAATAATTTTTGTGTCTGGTTTTCCACATTCAGCACATAAAACAAATTGTGAAAAATAATTTGCAATAATCTTATTCATTTCAATCGAATTAACCTTTCCGCTAATAATAATATTATTCCCATTTTCAGTAATTGGTGCCCCTGTTTCTTTCATTAGATATTTTAAAAAGTGTTTTTTATCTCTTCGTAAATCTTTAAGTAAAGCGTTAAATCCTCTCATCACTGTTTTTTTCCCTTGAATTAGAGAGTCAGCTCTTGGGACAACAAAGCGTTCGTGCTCCAAAGCTTTTTTTGGTATGCTCAAATAAGCTCTTTCAAGCATTTTATCATAGTTTTCCATAATAATTGTCTTCAAAGGAAAGTATATAAATGATAACTTTCCTTTATTGATTTATGTTTGAAGAATGGGGAGTCATATTAGCTGGACTTGGTCCGCTTGGAGTAGTAGTATTATTTTTTATTTCAATAATTGGAAATGCATCTTTATTCTTACCAGTTCCAGTTGATATTGTATTATTATTTTTAGCCCCTATTGATTTTTTAGGCCTTGGAATAATTACTCCACTAATTTTAGGATTAGTTGTTGCTCTTGGAGCTAGTATTGGAGAATTTAGTGGATATTTTGTTGGTTTAGCTGGAATAAAATCTTTTGAATCAATGAAGAAAAAAGAAGTAGAAAAATTAAAATTATTAAAAGAGAAACTTGAAAATGTTGGAATTCCACTTATTGCATTTTTTTCTTTCACACCACTTCCATTTGATTTAATTGGAATTGCTGCAGGACTTTCAAAATATTCAAAGAAAAAATTCTTTATAGGTTGTTTTGCAGGAAAACTTCCACGTTATGTAATCCTTGCGTATGCAGGTTATTTTGGAATAACATTTATTATGCACTTATTTGGTGGATAATTTTTTTATAATCCAAGAAGTATTGCAAGCCCTATTGTAATTAACATCAAAACAGTTTGTGGTGGAAGTGCAGGCATTGCAAATTTTTTAACTCCTACTAAATAAATACTAATTACCAAACCAATAAAACTTGCTCCAAGTACTAATGCTGCAACAAGACCATTGTTAATAAACATTCCATTTGCATAAACACTCACAGCAGTAATAAGTGGGATTATAAGATCTCCATTTCCAAGTTCAAAGGTGTGTTTTTTGCTAGGCAGCGAAACAGTAAATGCTAAATTCTTTTTTGTAACAGCTTTTCCAATAGTAACCATGTGCTTTGTTCCAAAAACAGCGATTAAATCATAAATTGATAATAAAATAATAAACAATAATACAGGAACAATTCCAAGTGCAAGTCCAATTAGTCCACCAGCTCCTGCAATTGTAATAATGCTTACAAAGTTTCGAAACCAAACGCTTTTTTTATGTGTGTAACGATAATACAAAATTAGAACTGCTGCAGCAAGACCTAAATAGTCATTCCAAAATAAAACACTAAAAACAATAAAGCTTGTTAGAAAAACTGCGAACCCTTCAATTACCCACAAAAAGTTTCCTCTTTTTTTATATTTTAAAACTAATAATAAAATTCCCGTAAAAATTAATATTTCAATAATTAAAAAAAATGCATTAATGGGATCGTTAATATCATCAGTGAATGCTTTTGCTTCAATTCCAGCAATTAACAAAACTGTTGCAACATACAAACCAAGAGTTTGTGTAATAAAAAACATTGCTCCAAGTTGTGCAAAAACTTTGTTATCAAGCCAGTTTTTACTTTTTGTTTTGCTCATAGTATAAGAAAGGTTTTTAGGGTTTATAAATTATTTCTTGGTTTATTTTTGGTTTCCAGTTGGTTTAACATAATGGTGTCTTGGTTTGTAAATGTCACCTTTTTTCTCAAGGTCAGCAAGTGCACTCATTACCTTATCTTCAGCGACTCCCTTTTCCATTGCCTCAGCTACAACTTGTTCAATTGGAACCATGTCAATTCCTTCACTCATTGCATCTTTAATAATTCTAAGTGTTGTTGAAATAGCATTTTGTTTTGTGTGAGTTGTACCACTAGTTACAATATCAATATCGATTTTTCCAGTTTCAGGATCTACTACTGTATCCTCAAGGCTTCTTTTAACAAGCATTATTGCTTTTTCTGCATCCTCTATTTCAACAATATCTTTAAGTCGAACTCTTGCACTTGCTTCAGCTAAACGTACAAGTCCTTCAAGTTGACGTGCTGTTGCAGCATAAGTTCCATGATTTCTTCCTTGGTCTCTTAAGCTAACATAAAATTCTGAAAGTGCATTCATTGAGTCTTCGCTAAGAACGGGGAAACAATTTTGTCTTGCAAATGCAATATATTTTCTTAATAATTCGTCATTGATTTGTGGTTCTGTAATTTTTTCAATATGTTCTCTTTCTTCTTTTGTTAATGCTTTTCCAGTTTTTTTAGAAGAACGTAATTTTTCTCCACTTTGGTGTGTTTTTAAAATATGTTCAGAAATTTTTTGATCCATTGTTCGATCTAAAATATCTCTTATCATAAAAAATAAATCAAATCTTGAAATAAGTGAAGCTGGTAATTCAATTTGTTCAAGTAATGGTTGGAATTTATCAAAACGAGAATATTTTGGATTAGCAGCTGCTAAAAGTGAAGTGTCAGTTTTAAATCTTGAAATAATTCCTGCTTTTGCAATACTAATCATTCCTTGTTCCATTGCTTCATGGAGTGCACTTCTATCTTGAGGATCCATTTTGTCAAGTTCATCTGCCATACAAATTCCACCAGATGCAAGTACTAGCGCTCCAGCCTTAAGTGTCCATCCACCTTCTCCAAATTCATCTTTTACAGCAGTTGCAGTTAATCCAGCAGCACTTGAAGTTTTTCCACTAAAGTAAATACTTTTTGGAGCAATATTATTTGTTGCTTGAAGTAATTGACTTTTTCCACAACCAGGATCTCCAATTAATAAAACGTGAACATTTCCACGAATAGTTTGATTATTTGGTAAATGTTTTGTAACTCCACCAAATAATTGTAATACAATACTTTCTTTTACAATATCGTGTCCATAAATTGCAGGAGCAACACTCGCAGTTAGTTTTTCATAAATTTTTGTATCAGTTGATAATTTTCTTATTTCGTCTTCCTCTTCTTTGGTAATATCAAGTTCAGTAAATTCTTTTTGTGTTTCTTCTAAATAATTGCATTCCAAAAATCTTCCATAAACAGTTTTTTTATCTTTTTGCGGAGGGACAAGTCTTAGCATTCCAACAAATTTTGTTTTATCTCCTGCACTAACTTTGTTTACAAGATCATCACTAACATAAATATCAATGTAAACTGCTTGTTCATTTCCAGTTAATTTTTCTAAAGGTTCTTGAATTTGAACTTTTTGATAATCCGAGAAACCAGATTGCTCTTCAGCTAAATCAAAATCGCGACTGTGACATTCGCACATTCCAGGTGAAATAACTTTTTGTTTTTCTTGAGGAACCCTATAAATATTTCCACATCGTTTACATTTCCAAACAGCCATTGTTAATTTTGGGAGAACATCAGTAATTTGTCGAACCAAGCCTTCAACAGCAATCATTTTTCCAAGATGTTTTGAACTAATATTTCTAAGATCTGGTTCACTATCTTTTGGAAGATTTGAAAATCTAATAAATGGTTTAAATTCTTCAACGTTTAAAGAAGGAATATTTACTTCGCTAATTGCTTTGTGTGCTGCTTCAAGAACTGCGTCAGGATTATCAACAAGTTCATCTGCTAAAATTGGATCAAATCGTTCAAGTATTTTATAATCAATAATAAGTGATTTGCTTTCAGGATATGATTCGATTATTTTTTCAATTTCTTTTTTGTATTCTAAATTAAAAAATTCTTCAAATCTTTCAATATAAGGACTTTCTTCTTGTCTTTCAATCTCTTCTAGGTTAAGTTCCATTTTTGCTCACATAATACTTTGTTTTTATTGTTTATAATGTCTCTTTAGGTTTTGTGCCGGTGAAGGCATTACTATGTGTGTTGGGGGAAAAAGTTTTCAACTTCTACTATGAGTAATGCATGCTAGAATTAATACTTTCATAGTTCGAAATCCTAACTTTGCCAAAAGTGTCCTACAAATCGTGTGTTTTGTAGGTTAATAAAATGCTGTAGCATTTTATAAATCCTAGTTTTTGTGTTATTTTTCTAGTTCTGATTTAATCATTTGAGCAAGCTCTTCAAGCTCCTCATCATTAACTTCTTTTCCAGTCCCCTCTTCAAGAAGAATATGTTTGTCTGAATACATTGGTAAAATTTTAATATGATTATGTGCGACCTCAAGTCCTTGGACAAATAGCCAACATCTCTCACTATTTAGTGCCTTATCAGTTGCTTTCACTACTCTTTTTGCAACAAGCATACAATGAGTATAAATCTTATCGTCTAAATCAAAGACATAATCTGTATGTGCTTTTCCAATAACAAGACTTTGGCCCCGAGTAAGTGGAAATTTATCCATTATAACAATGCACAAATCATCTTCATAAACAATTTTTGGAACAATTGTCCCACTTGCAAATTTACAAAACAAACAGTTCTTATCCATTCTTATTCCTCTTTATAATATTTCCAATTAACATATTGGACCATTATTGCGAATATGTCAACAGCAGCACAAAATATTCCGACTGCACTTAAAACAAGTTGTACTCCAAAAACAAGTACAGGGTTAATGAGTATGCTTTCAAGGGAATAAAACCAAGCAACGTAAAATGAGCCAATCCCAATTAATAGAAATGGAATGAATAAAATCAAAAATTCTGCATTGCCTTTCATACTATTAAAATAGTTTCAAATGTTTTTAATACTAATCCGTTGGGATTAATTCAACAATTCTCTTAGCAATCTCTTTTGCAGCCACTTCTTCACGCTCTCCACGAACAAGTAATTTTCCACTTTCAAAAAGAGAAACAGTTTTGTCTTCGACTCGAATAATTAACAAGATTTTTGATTTAACTTCAATAGAAAATTTTTCTTCAATGTTTTTTTCAATTTCACTAAGTTTAAGTTTCATTTTTTTATTTGGTAAAAATTCATAAGCAACTTTTGCCCGACATGGTTTTCCAGTAAAATCTTTTAGTTCCATTTTTATTCCTCAAGTTTATTTATTATTTCTTTTATTAGTTTAATTCTTTCATCTAAAGAAACCGCAGGGATTTTTTTGATAGGAATATTAAATCGATCATATATTTCAAACAATTTTTTTGTTCTTTCTATTCCTTTTTGATAAGTTGTTATTCTTGGCTTTTTGTGTGCTGGCATAGGCCAATATTTTTCTGGTAATGCATCCAAAAAAAACACTTGGTTATAATTCGCATTTTTAATATCCAAAAGAAGTTCGTCACTTTCTTCTTTTTCTTCTTCTTCAAGATAAAGTATTGTGTCAATCAAACAACGGTCTAAAAAAACAATTTTTTCATCAACAGAGTTTTCCATTTCTTTTTGTTTTGTAATAACTTCATTTTGAAATTCTTCAAAAGAATGATCTTCTGGAACATATCCGCTATCAATTAGGTACGATGTAGCTTCATGAATACAACAAAAATCTTTTTTAAGTTTATCAATAACTGTGGTCTTTCCGCTACCCTGTCCTCCAGCAATAACAATTTTTTTCACATTCACACCTTCACAGTTCTTATTTTTTTTAGAGCGCTATTAATTAAATTACTCATCTCACATTTCTTTTCTTCTTCTAAAACTTTTTCAATTTTTGTTATGGTTTTTGGTTTTCCACTAGCAAGAGCGTCACACATTTCTTTTCCAGTTGAAATTTCATAATATCCTTTTTCTTTACTAAGATCAATAATTGTTTGTTTGTCTAAAAATAAAAGAGGTCTTAAAATTTCACCTTTTGTTGCTAAATTAATTGTGTTCAAATTACTCATTGTTTGAGAACTAACTTGTCCAAGACTTTCCCCAGTTACTAAAAACTTTATTTTATTTTTGTGAGCAATTCTTTCACTTAGTTTAACAAAAAAACGTTTCATTAAAACAAAATAATATTCGCGAAAAGTTTTATCGGCAATTTCTTTTAGTTCTTCTCCAACATCAATTACAATTAATTCGCGAATCCCAAGTTTTTTTGCACTTGCCAAAGATTTTTTTTCAGGAGTATCATCGGTAAAAGGTACTTGTGAAAAATGGATTGCTGTTAAGTCAAAACCTTTTTCTTGGGTAATAACTCCAGCAACTGGAGAATCAATTCCTCCGCTTAAGAGTAGTAATGCTTTTTCTTTCATAAAAAAAATAGATATGAATAAGTTTAAGTATTATTTTATAGGCAAAGGGGGGCAAAGAAGTTATCTTTTTCTAATGATTTTTACATTATCGCCATAATGGTAATATTCTACTTCGTCTCCGGCAACAAGTTTTAGATCTTCTGGTTTTGGAGCGTCCATTGTTTCATAACTTTCCATGTCCATTATTTGAACAGTGTTTCCAACGTCTGCTACAAATTGAGCCATTCTTTTCATTAAAACTGGGATATAAACTTCAACATCAGTTCCTTTTAGAAGTCCTCTTTTTTGCCCAGTGAAAATATTAAATGCAACAATTCTAACTTTTGCTGCTCCGTGTTTTCCAGGTTTACTTTTTTCTGTACTTTTAACTTGACAAACTTCTTCATCAATTAAAACATAAGATCCT
>JABHJM010000090.1 GCA_018691995.1 Candidatus Iainarchaeum sp. | reverse complement strand
TTTCTAAAAAATGTTTTGGAGTATTTGCTAGGGAAATTTTTATTTTTGAAGCGTCAATTACTTTTGTAACATTAGAAAAATCTTTTTTCTCATTTGTTGGTTCTCCAAAACAAGTGTATTCTCCGTGTGTGTCAAAAGCAATTACTGCAATTTGCCCTTGTTCTTTATTTCTGCTTAAAAGTTCTTCAAGGAGTACTGAAACACAATAACTCTTACCTGCTCCACTTTGTGCAATAAGTGCTAAATGTTTTTGTAATAACTTTGAAAGATTTGGTTGCATCAAAACATCATGAAATTGTATTTGCCCTAAGTTTAATCCATTATCGTCAAGTTTTAAGAATTTTTTAATATGTTCGTTTTCTGCTACAAATACTTTTGTTCCTGGAGACGGGGGGTATGTGCTTCTTTGAATCAATGTTTTTGTGAAAACTCCAAGCGGTTTTGCTTTTGCAATTAAAAATTCCCAATCTGCCGCAGGAAAGTTTTTTTCAAGTTCATCTCCAATTGCTTTTACTGAATCGGGTCTTTCAAAATAACGATTTGTCTTAATTAGTTCATCAACCATTGCAATCATGGTTCCTTCACTATATTCGAGTTCTACAAACATTCCTTTATGGGCTTTTCCATTTACTACAACAAAATCCACTCTGCTTGGAGAGGGACCTTCCATTGTCGAAACAACTGTTCCTAAAACTTCTTTATCCATAAAAATCATTTCTTTTTAGTGTTTTTAAATTCTTTTGGGGTAGTGTGCCGGTACTTTACTTTCTTTTTTTTCTTTCTGCAATTAATTCTTCAACTGTAATTCCATTTGCTTTTGCAACATTTACTAAATCTAAATACGCTTTATTAAGAAGCATTTCTGAACGGGTTTTGAGAACTGATGCTTTTACATTACTTCTAGCCACACCTCTTGTAATTTTATTTGCTTTTTTCATTTAATACACCTAACACTCTAAATATTTCATCAAGCTTTGTTATTTTAAATTCCGGTTTTATGCTTGGGTGATATTTTTTATCAATATTATCATGTTCTATTAAACAATTGTGAAAGCCCATTCCTTGTGCTCCTCCAACATCACTCCTATATGAATCTCCAACCATTATTACTTCGTTTGGATTCACGTCAAAATGCGATAAAACTGTTTGGAAGGTTTTTGAGTCTGGCTTTATTGCTCCAATTTCAAAACTATACCCTAAAAAATCAAAATATTCTTTTAGTTTTAATTTTTCTTCTAAATCTTTTTGTCTTAAACTTTCAGTATTACTCATTAATGCTAATTTGTAACCTTCTTTTTTTAATTTTTTAAGCGTACTTTCCACTTCTGAATAATAATAAATTTTGTCAAAGCGATTATGATAAATTTCGTATAATTCTTGTTCGAGTAGATCATTATCATATTGTTTAAAATATTCAAAAAAATCTTTTCTTAATTCTTCAAAATTATTGTATTTCTTTTTTTGAACTGCATCTTCGTATTCGACTACAAATTCATGAATTTCAATTTTCATTTCTTTTAACAAAGAAAAAAGATGTGTAAAATCTATTGTTGCTGGAATTAGTGTTCTCCACAAATCAAATATTACTAGCTTTATCATATTCTTCACTTAAACGGTCGAGAATTTCTTCTCATTTTAATCTTAGGCCCAAGCTTATCTATTAACTTATCGTACACAACACTAATATCATGTTCGTTTAAACCTGCTCGAAGATCTGCTTCGATTAATACGCTTGGGTATGAATATTCTCTATGAAGTGAGGAGAGAGCATAAACAATTCCTGCTATTTCATCTGCAACCTCTTTTATATTTTCACTTGCAATAAATTCAACTCTTAAGGGTTTATCAAAATCAGAAGCTTTTAGATAAAATACATTTATGTTTTTACTATAATTTTCTTTTATATCTTTTAGAATCGCGTGGGCTGCAGTGTTTTTTGTGTATGGAAAACAAAAAGTTCTCTCTCCTGCAAGCAATAAATAATCCAGAAGTGCGGAGTCAAAAGAATCTTTTAACAATTCCCCGGGAAAAGAGGTTTTTGGAAGAATTTCTTCTTGGAGCATTTGTTTGAAACGCGTTCCTCTTGAATCTTCAACACAAGAAATAATCCTACAATTATTTTCTTTCGCTGTTTTATAAAAATTTTCAAACAATTTTATTATGGAAGTATAATCATCATTTATTTTTGAATCTGCTCGTGGTTTATCTTGATATTGAGGAACAATGCTCCCATCAACAAAAATATATTTTGGTTTGTACTTTTTTATAATTTCAATTGAAGTATTAACTTCTGCACCAAGTCGCACAAGAGAAATACTTTGTTGTTCTTCATCTTTTTCAAGACCCGCTTTTAGAAGTAATGGTTCTGGAAAAGAAAAGGCACTTGGATGATAATCTGCTTTTGCAAGAATTCCTTTTTTAAAGTGAAATATTGCCCCAACACTTCTTACAAGAACAAGATCGAGAAACGAAAGTTTTTTTGAAACAAATCCTGAATCAACTCCTGCAATTGTCCCGGCAGGAATCGCTTTTTTCATTTTTAGAATTACTGTTTCTTCTTTATTTGGAGAAGGTACACTTTTTAGAGGAAGAAGTTGGTTTGACACTCTTTCATGAAATAAGTGCTTTTCATTAATTGTATTAAAGGCATTATCCAAAAAATTATCTAAATACATATAAGAAACTAATATTTGAGAGTTTTTAAAAGTAAGTTGGGTTGATTGCCGGTCAGCAGGAAGTATTATATTTCCTGAAACTGGAGAATTAATATGGCAATAAGACAAAGTATGAAGAAAAAGGTTGTTACTCAAAAGAGAGTTAGAAAAAAGAAAACAAAGCCCCTTGTTTTAATCGGATCGACCGTTAGAACTGCTCTTCGTTATCAAAGAGCTAAAGCAAAATCCCAAATAAGAGAATGTATGAATCCAAAAACTTCCGATTCGTTAAGAGCAGAACAATTAGGACAATTTGTTGAAGCAATTGATAAAACACTACTTACTGGAAAATTCAACGAGGGGAGTAAAAAGGCTGTTCAAAAACAAATTGATGAATTAGATGAAAGAAGAGAATGGGCACACAAACTTCTTGATGAATTGAATAGAAGCGGAAAAAGAGAACAACTTGAAACTGCATATGCTGCTTGGAATAAAAAAAGGAATGGAAAAGGAACTAGGCCAGAATTTGCAAAATATTTAAAAAGAATTTCTTATAATTCACTCAAACAAAGTAAGGGCCTGGTGGACATTGTTATTTCAAAAAGAGATTATCAAACCCGAGCAAATCATGATGGATATTTGAACCAACGAACAAATGGCAATTAGTAACAATCAAATAATCAATAATTATACATAAAATTTTCAACAAAACTAGCACTTTTGAGTATTTAAGAGAAAATGAAGAGTAAAAGCTTTTAAACAAGACAGACTTTTCTATTTTATAGAGCAAGGAAAGTGATTACATGAAAGCACGATTTGAAATTAGAAGTATTAAGTCCCAATGGAAACCTCCGTTTAGCAAAGATATAACGGATGAAGTTTTTGAAGTTGGTGAAGGAGAAAATTTTGATAGAATAATTGGAAATGGAAACGATGAGAATGTTTTCAAATTAGTTAGTGTTGATAGCAATATTGCAAAAGTACAATACTCAAAATTATTTACTCTAAAAACACATAATCCAGGAAATTATGAATTAACCCTTAGTGTTGATGCACCTACAGAAATGACTTATTTATGGGGAGAAGACGGAATTACTAAAAAAATTACTTTCAAAGGCATTGCCAATGGTGAAAGTACTCAAGAAGAGTAATACAATCTAATTTTGGGCAATACCAATACCCTTATAAATGTTAGATGAATAATAATTCATATGAGTGATAATTCATATAATCACATGTGTTTAAGTGTTCTTGGAAATGAACTACGACTTAATATCATTGCTTCATTGCAAACAAAAGAATTAAGCGTAACTGATTTATGCGATCAACTTGGTAAAGAACAAAGTGCTGTGAGTCATGCACTTCAACAACTCCGGCATTGTAGTTTTGTTGATTATAAGAAAAATGGAAAAGAAAGAGTATATTTTTTAAAAAGCAAAATTTTTAAAGAAAAAAATAAACCAATCTTTGAACTTGTAAGTGAACATGTTCAAACATATTGTAAAGGAAAACATTAGGTGAGCACAAATGACAAAAACAAAAAATATTCAAAATACTGCTAAAGAACTTTACATGGACTATAGTGCTACTACCCCAACAAGACAAGCTGTGCTAGATGAAGCACTACCATTTTTTGTAGAAAAATATGGAAACCCCAGTAGTTTTCATTCTACTGGACTTGTTGCAAAAAGAACCCTGCAAGATGCACGTGAAAGAGTGGCAAAAATACTAAACTGTGATGAAAAAGAAATTGTTTTTACAGGAAGTGGAACCGAAAGCATTAATTTGGCTCTAAAAGGAATTGCCTTTAAAAATATGATAAAAAATAAAGGACTTGGAAAAGGAACTTTTATTACAGGAAAAATCGAACACCCTGCTGTTCTTGAAACACTTGAGTGGCTTGAAAAATTTGGATTTAACATTATTGAAATTGATGTCGATATGAATGGAATAATTAATTTAAAACAACTACAAAATGACATTAAAAAAAACCAAGAAGAAGGACTTCCAGTATTATTAGTTTCAATAATGTATGCTAATAATGAAATTGGAACAATTCAACCTCTTAAAGAAATTAGTGAAATTTGTCACAAATATGGTGTACCCTTACATAGTGATGGGTGTCAAGGTGCAGAGTACTTACCGCTTGATGTTACAAAACTTGGAGTTGACATGCTTACATTAAATGGAAGTAAAATTTATGGATTTAAAGGAACTGGACTTTTATACAAAAATAAAAATGTGATTATTGAATCATTGATACATGGCGGTGGACACGAAAATAATTTACGTGCAGGAACTGAAAATATTGCTGGAATTGTTGCTATGGCAAAAGCACTTGAAATTGCAGAGAAAGAAAAGAAAAAGGAAACAATTCGATTAAAAAAATTAAGAAATTATATGGTAAAAAAAATAAAAAAAGAAATTCCTAAAGTAATTTACAACGGAAGTGCAACTAAACGCTTACCCAATAATGTAAACTTTTCATTTGAAGGAATTGAAGGTGAAAGTATTCTTCTAAGACTTAATGAAGCAGGAATTCGCGTTAGTACTGGAAGTGCTTGTGCTTCCCAGTCTCTTGATCCAAGCCATGTTTTACTTGCAATTGGATTACCACACGGACTTGCGCATGGAAGCATTCGATTTACTTTTGGAAAAGATACTACCAAACAAAAAATTGATTATACAATTCGTGAATTAAAAAGCTCAATAAAATTTTTGAGAACAATTAGCCCTGAATGGAATAAACAAAAAAGTTGGAGAAAGAGGTGAGGAAATGAAAGTAGAAGGAAATGATTGGTTTTATACAAAAGAAGTTAAGGAACATTTTATGAATCCTAAAAACTTTTTAAAGGAAGAAAAAGAAATTAAAGAGTTTAATGGGTACGGAAAAGTTGGAAATATGAAATGTGGAGATGTCATGGAAATATGGCTTTTAATTGAAAAAAACAAAATTAAAGATGTTCGTTGGAGAACCTTTGGGTGTGCCAGCGCTATTGCCTCAACAAGTGCAATGAGTGAGATGGTTAAAGGAATGAGTATTCATAATGCATTAAAACTAACTGCTAGTGACATTATGGACAAATTAAAAGGCCTCCCTGCAATAAAAGTACACTGTTCTGTTCTTGGGGATGAAGCACTTCGCGAAGCTATTAAAGATTACGAAAGCAATAATAACTAATTATACTAAAAATATAATATGTCTCGCCCAATAAAAATTAGTGAAAAAACCCCATACACAATTAGTTCTTCAAAAAAAGGACTTACAGTTGGTAAATGGGCAGTGAGTCACCTTCTTCCAAAAAAATCATTTCTTGAAGAAGATTTTTACCGTACCAAAAAAATGATGAAAAAAACTACTCGCGAGTGGCAAAAAATAAAAAAAGAACATCTTGAACACACACCCCAAGGTAGAGAAGTATTAACTATTTTTTATCGACAAGCAGCATTATATTCTGAAATGTATTGGAAATTATGCCAACAAAAAATAAGACTTGGAAAAGGAAATAAAAGTAAACTGCGCAGTGAAATGGATCAAGCAAAAAAAGATTTTAATTATTTTTGGGAAGAACATCGCAAATACAAAGGAGTTAATGAAAAATCAACTAATTACCTTGAAGAACAACTAGACCGATTAAGAACACGACTTGAAAAAAGTAGAGGGGAAGTACATACTGCTGAGCGTGAGTATGGTGAAAAAAGTTGGCATGTGCGTAAAGCCCTAGTTACTCATCTTGAAACTTTAAATCAATATCTTAAAAGAGAATCAGAACATATGCGTAGTCTTATGCAACAATTTCCTGAACATAAAGATATTTTAGATCCACAAATTGAACGTGTCGAGGAAGAATTCAAAAAAACAACAAAAAGAATACAAATTGTTAAAGATTCACTCTAACAACTAATTTTATAAACAAAAGGAACTAATTATGGATAAAGGTAAAGTAACACCATAATATAAACATTTTGACTATGATAATTGTGTGGACATATTAAACAATAAAACTCTTTTAGCAAAAGAAATTAAACAAAAAGGATACAAAAAACTTGCTCACGAGTTAGGAGTTGGACAAACTACTGTTTTTCGAAGAATGCAAAAATTTAGATTGACAAAACATCCAAAAAAATGGAAAAGTCAAGAAATTAAAATATTAAAACATAATTATCACAATGAATCAAAACTTTTCACACTTTTACCCACGCGCACCCATTCTTCAATATACCATATGGCACATAAACTTAATTTATCCAGAAAAATCAAACCACGAAAACATAAAATAGATCTTGGATTTTTTAAAAAATACACTCAGGCATCTAGTTATGTCCTTGGTTGGATGTATAGTGATGGTCACATATCTAAAGATGGGTGCACATTTGGTTTTCATTTAGGTAGAAAAGATTTAAAGATACTTGAAAAAATTAAATCATTGTTACAAAGTGATCATAAAATTAGAATAAATCCAACCCACATCGAATTAAGATTCCACAGTTTACTAATGGTTGAAGATTTAGGAAAACTTGGGTGTGAATCAAGAAAAACAAAAAAAATAAGATTTCCAAAAGACATCCCAAAAAAATACAAATTAGATTTTATACGTGGATATTTTGATGGAGATGGAAGCATAATGTTCAACAAACCCAATACAATAAAAGTAAATTTTACAGGAAATGAACAATTCATAAAAGAACTAAATAAAGAAATACACACTCTTCTCCATATCCCACTTGGAAAACCAACAACTCACACAAAACTGAATCCAAATCACCGCTTAGTTTGGCAAGTTTACTTTTATGGTAACAACGCTCGAAAACTTTGTTACAACATGTATAAAAATGCAAATGGGCTATATTTAGATAGGAAATATAAAAGATATACAACCCATTTAAGGAAACGTGATACAATGAGTGAACTTGTCCAATATATACTAATCAACACTGGCCTAAAAATGTCTTGTGGCAAAGCTTGTGCCCAAGCATCTCACGCTAGTGTGAGCGTTCTTGATAAGGTTGACAAAAAAGTACTTGATGAATGGAAACAAAATGGAATGAAAAAAATTGTTCTAAAAGTTAATTCAACAGAAGAATTAGTTGAATTATTTCAAAATACTAAAAATGCAGGACTTCCTTGTGCACTTATTACCGATGCTGGTCGAACACAAATTGCTTCTGGGAGCAAAACTTGTTTTGCATGTGGGCCTGTTGATGAAGAAGCAGCAGCAAAATATTTTTCTGATTTAAAATTACTTTAAATATTAAAAAAAGGTGACTTGATGAGTAAAGGATTTATGAAACAAATCATGGAACTAATTTATGAAAGTGATATAGTTCTTGAAATACTTGATGCTAGGTTTCCTGATAGAACTCGTAATAAACAAATTGAAGAAAGAATTATTAGCAAAGGAAAAAAACTTATTTTGGTTTTAAATAAAACTGACTTAGCGGGGAAAGAAAAAATAAAACTTGAAAAAAAAGAATTAATTGAAAAAGAAAAATTAAGAGTGGTTTTTGTTAGTGCAAAAGAGAAGAATGGAATTCGATTACTTAAAAGAGAACTTAGTATTGCGAGCAAAGGAAAAAAAGAACTTATTATTGGGATGCTTGGTTATCCTAACTCTGGAAAAAGCACACTTATTAATGCACTTAGTGGAAAAGGCAAGGGAAAAGTACGAACTAGCAAAAGAGCTGGTTTTACAAGAGGACTACAACGAATAAAAATTAGTGAAGGAATTTATTTGATTGATGCTCCTGGAATTATCCCATATGGTGAGACGGATGAGTTTGAATTATTTTTAGTAGGGGCAAAAAATGCTAATCAACTCAAAGACATGGAGACGGTTGCTCTTAAATTAATTAGTGAAATGAAAGAAAAGTTCCAAGAAATGTTTTCTACAAAAGAGGATGATGAAGAAACTATTTTAGAAGAAATTGCTATGCAAAAAAAGTGGGTTATGCGTGGTGGGAAAGCTGATATGCAAAAAGCTGCTC
The DNA here is from genome assembly GCA_018691995.1 of Candidatus Iainarchaeum sp. GTDB lineage: Archaea > Iainarchaeota > Iainarchaeia > Iainarchaeales > JAAZKV01 > JABIDZ01. The sequence continues at coordinate 3,019 of JABHJM010000090.1, read as the reverse complement.
GTGAAGTACTTGAAATGTATCAAAGAAACAAATTGTGATCTTATGAGAAAGCATACAAAAACTGGAGAAAAAAGATATAAAGTTTTAAGTAGAAAGGGACATTACACTGTTCCGCGATTAATTGCAAAAACAATTGAAAGCAGAAGAAAACCAGTTAATTTAGCTGGAAAAGTTCTAAAACCACATTTTCCTTTAATGACACCACAAGCGGCTGCCCAAACAAGAAAGAAAGTTAATGAATTTATTCGTGAATTAAGAGAAGCTGGAGTTTATGTTTTACCAACAAGAATTGTAAGCACTCCTACAAAAGTGAAAGGAAAGGTACAATTAAATTTTGTTCAAGATTATGTTGGGAAAAGGTTTGTTTTAGATAAATATTTAAAACACTGCTCAGATAAAGAAGCAATTGATGCTTTTGAAAAAACATTAATTCTGTTTGAGAAAATAAAAAAGTTTAATCAAAATGGAAAAAGACTTGGGATTGATTCTGCAACTTCTAATTTAGCAATTGTGGACAAAGATGTTGTTTTGATTGATGTGTATCCTGCATTCATTCGTGATGGATTAACAATTGACCCAAAAACTGCTGCTAGAGAATTAAGAAACCCCTTATTTAGAACTCTTGCAAAAGCCATGCCGAAAACTGCAACTAGGATTAGCAAAAGTATAATTGATAGACGATTTGATATTGAACAAAGAAAAAGGAGACTAGTCAGACATTTTTCAAAAGCGAAACCAAAATTAAAAGCTCGGCTTAGAGCACTTATTAGTTAAGTTCATTAATAGCATCAAGTGCTTTTTTTAATAAGAATTTTTTTCTCAAAGATTTTTCATTCTCAAGACGAATCTTTAATTCTACTATTAGTTCTTCATCACTTACTCTCATAATTAATTAATGAAAAAGAGTATTTTTAAAGAAAACTCTTTAAGCGTGTTTTATTGTAAGTTGTGATTGAATACCAAGAATTACATTTAATCTAGTTGAATGTTTTTTTGCATCATGAAGAGACAACATATAATTTTTTTCTGTTTTGTGAAAATGAGATTTTTTTATAAAAAGCCACCCTTCTCTTGGAACTTTCCAACCAACATAAAATTCTCCACCTGCAATTTCTGCCCATTCACTTTCCTCATCCATACTTTCATGAGATATCGCAAGATATTTTCCTTTCCAGGCTTTACATTCAAATGCTATAATTCTGCCATCCTTTAGAGCAATAACATCTGGACAAGGAAGAGGGTTTACTCCACTTCCTGCAACTCTTGTAACTGCAAAACCTGCTTTGTGGAGTTCTTTGATTAATTCTCTTTCGGCATTTGCTCCTTTATTATAACGAGTCATATTACTATTTATGCTTTTGAAATAGAAAAAGTTATGCTATTTTTCTTTTTTGAAATGATATACTTTTTTCACTTGATCCTTATGAAGTCTTCCAAGATGTTGTTTTCCATTGAGTTTACCACTCCACTTTTGAGAAGCTTTTGAAGCATGATCTGCAGCAGCAGCATGTCTTTTGACACGTCCCGCCGAATGTGTCAAATCAATCATTGAAGGGCTCTCCTTACGTCTTAGCTTAAGCTTGTGAATTATTCGCCACATAGTAATATTTATAAAGTCCTTATTTAATAAAGTTTCTCATAAGACAGGCGAAATGCTTGTTACAAATAAGGGAAAACTTTATTTGGTTAAATAGAATTAGAATGTATTAGATGATTACAATATTGCATTTAAAAGTTTTAACAGGAAAAAAACAATTCCAATTAAATTGGAAAAAAGAAGAAAATGTTTTATGTGTTGAAACAAAAAGTAATCCTGAAAAAGGAAAAGCAAACAAAGAAATTGTTCGTGAATTAAAAAAGTTTTTTGAAAAAGAAACCAAAATAGTATCAGGATTTAAAAGTAAAGAAAAAATTGTAGAAATAAGTTCTCCAAAAAAAGAAGTGATGGAGAAATTAATACTCTAATTCTAGAAAAATAAAATAAATAGGAGATGAAAAAAATGGCAAAAACATATTTAAGTACTGTAAAGTACGAAGTAAAAGCTAAATATGATATTACTGGACTTGTAGAAAAGCCAGACATAGTTGGAGCTATATTCGGACAAAGCGAAGGATTGCTTGGAGAAGATATGGATCTAAAACAATTACAACAAAATGGTAAAATTGGCAGAATAGAAATTACGGTAAATAAAGGAAAAGGGACAACTACTGGAGAAATAACAATCCCCTCTTCTCTTGACCAAGTAAAAACAAGTATTTTAGCAGCAACAATGGAAACAGTTGAAAAAGTGGGGCCTTGTGAAGCTAATGTTACTGTAACAAAAATAAGCGATGTTAGAAAAGAAAAAAGAGGACAAATTACTGACAGAGCAAAAGAATTACTCAAAAAAATGCAAAAATTCGAAGGTGTTGAATCTGACGTTATGGCTGACGATATACGAAGCAATATACGAACTGAAAAAGCTGTTAAATATAAAGGAATGACTGCCGGACCAGATGTTGAATTGAGTAAAAACATAATTGTTGTTGAAGGCAGAGCTGATGTTCTAAGACTACTTAGTTATGGAATAAAGGATGCAATTGAAATGAATGGAAGTAACATTTCAAAAGAACTAATACAACTTTGCAAAGAAAAAGAAGTAACAGTTCTTATTGATGGAGACCGAGGAGGGGAATTAAATATCAAAAAATTAAATTCTCTAACAAACGTTAACTATGTTGCAAGAGCACCTGATGGAAAAGAAGTTGAAGAATTAACTCAAAAAGAAATCTTACAAGCTCTAAAAAGAAGATTGGAAGTTGCTGATTTCCTTGGAGGAAAAACTAGTACTCGAAGAGAAAGTCATACAAGAAATGACTCTCGCGGACGATACAACTCGAACGATAGGCGAGGAAGAAACGATTCATACCAAAGAAATGACCGAAACGATTCTCGCGGACGACATGACCGAAACGACTCATTTGGAAGAAATGATAGACGAGGAAGAAACGATTCATACCAAAGAAATGACCGAAACGA
>JABHJM010000039.1 GCA_018691995.1 Candidatus Iainarchaeum sp. | reverse complement strand
ATTCCAGGAACCCACACGGTAACTTTTGATTCACAGGCAGATACAATTGAATTAACTCACAGAGCAAGAGGAAGAGAAGGGTTTGCTCTTGGAGCAGTATTAGCAGCAGAATTTATTAACGGAAAAAAAGGCTTTTTTGATATTAATGATCTTATGAAAGATATTATTGGGGGGAAATAAGAATGGTTGAAATGTTAAGCGGGGTGTTCACTGCAATTGTAACACCATTTGGAGAAGATGAGAGTGTTGATTATGAGGTTCTTGGAAAATTAATTGATTTTAATATTGAAAATGGAATAAATGGAATAGTTCCATGTGGAACAACTGGAGAAAGTCCAACACTTACAGAAGAAGAACATACAAAAGTAGTTAAATTTACAGTTGACCATGTTAATGGAAGAGTTCCAGTAATTGCTGGGACAGGAAGTAATTCAACTGCCACTGCAATTGTACTTACAAAAGAAGCAGAAAGGGATGGAGTTACTGCGGCACTTGTTGTAAATCCATATTATAACAAACCAACACAAGAAGGATTGTATAGACATTTCAAAGCAGTAGCAGATTCAGTTTCAATTCCAATAGTTGTTTACAATATAAAAGGAAGAACAGGAGTGAATGTTGAAACAGACACACTCATGCGCCTTGCAAATGATTGTGAAAATATTGTAGCAGTAAAAGAAGCATCTGGAGATATGGATCAAATGAAAGATGTTATTGCAAAACGTCCAGAGGGTTTTAGTGTTTTAAGTGGAGATGATGGAGTTGCACTTGAGTTAATTAAAAATGGTGGAAATGGAGTAATAAGTGTTGCTTCAAATGTTATTCCAAAAGAAATGAGTGAAATGGTTTCTCTTGCTCTTAGTGGGAATATGGACGAGGCTGAAAAGAAAAATGCAGAATTAGCTGAGCTTTTTGAGAAAGAATTCATTGAAACTAACCCAATTCCAATAAAAGCAATGCTTGCAATGAAGGGAATGATAAAAGAGGTTTATAGACTCCCTATTTGTGAAATGGGTACAAAAAATAGAAAAATAGTGGAAGAATTAGTCCAAAAAATGAATCTTATATAATTATTAAAAGGTTTTTTATTCTTCTCCCTACCCTTTATTCTATTATGGATGAAGAAATAAATGGAGTGCAAAGAAACATTGTTGGGATGGTTGTTTTTGACGGTGAAAGATTCTTATTATTACATAGGAAATTAAATTGGTCTGGATGGGAATTTCCAAAAGGAGTAATTGAAGAAGATGAAGATATTTACAAAGCGATTGAGAGAGAACTATTTGAAGAAACTGGTCTTAAAAAATATAAAGTTACAGGTATGGTTGATGAATTAAAATTTTTTGATAATAAAACCCACATTGATTCTCTTATAAAAAATTATTTGATACACGTTTCAAGTAATTCAAGAGTAAAATTAAATAATCCACATGTGATTGATGGTGAAGTTGTTCTTGAACATGATGATTTCAAATGGTATCATCCAAAAGAAGCACTAGACACAATAACCCATACAAATCAAAAAGATACATTAAAAAAAGCAATTGAGTTCTTAGGTTTAAGTGAGTAAGAGGTTTTGAAATGAGTTTATTTGGAAAAAAAGAAGAGAAAGAAGAAAATGAAGATGTTGCACAAGGTAAATACAATGAACCTTGTTCACTTTGTAGTAAAGCTCCAACTGATAAAAAATGGGGCGGTCAATATTTTCACAAAAAATGTTTTCGTAGAATGAAAAAAGGCGCTAAAGGAATGATTTAATTTTTTTTATTTAATTTTTCCAATTTCTTTTCGTAAAAGCTCACTTAAAATTTTTCCATCAGCTCCGCGTAATGATTCAACTTTCATCAAATCACCCATAAGTGGTCCAATCGAAGCCATTCCTTTTTCTTTCACAAGTTTTCCATTAGCTTTTACAATCCTTTCAACTTCTTTTTGAATTGCACCTTCATCAACACTAACTTGAGAATCTAAAATTTCATCAATAGTTTTTCCTTTGCTCAAATCAATCAAAGCATTTTTCAAATTATTTTTATTTATCTTTTTTTTCTTTTCAAATAATAATAATTCTTCAATATCATTCATTTCAATTTTATTTACAGAAACATTTTCTCTTTTGAGTTCAGTTAAAGTTTGTAATAATAATGTTGCTGCAACAACTGGGTTTGCTCCGTTCTTAACAATTTCACTAAAAAATCTTGCATAATTGTTTAGTTTCATTTCTTCAATATGATTTTTGTTAAGTCCAAGTTTTACATATGCTTTTTCTCTTTCACCAACACTCTTTGGTAAACCTTTTTTTATTTCTTTTAATGTTGCTTCAGTAATTTCTTCATTGAGAAGATCTGTTTCAGGATACATTCTTGCTCCGCCAGCAAGTGGACGTTGGTATTCACTTCCACCTTCTTCAAGTGCTCCTCGTGTTTCAGTTGGAACACCTTCAAATGCAGCTTTGATTCTATTTTGTATTGCAATAAATGCATCGAGTGCTTTTTCTTTATTTGTAACACTAATGACAAAATTATCATTCTCGCTACATTCAAGAATTCTTTTTACTTTATCAACTTCAATATTACTTATTCCATAATTTGGCAATTCATCAAGGTGAATTATTCCACTTACTCCTTTTGATTTTGCATAAGCACTTAATTCAGAACCAAATCTTTTCTCTCCAACTTTTTCTCCCAAAAATCCTTTCATGTTAATTAATTTCATTCCAAAAACTTGCTTGTTTTTCATAAATTTACAACCAGTATTTTCAAATGCAGCACTTACTTCTTTTACATCTTCAAACAAATTTGTTTTTCCAATTTCCTTATTTAGTTTTTCTTTTAATGCTAACAAATCAATCTGTCGTTCAACTTCTTTTTCAACTACAACTTTAATTAATTCAAGTTCCTGACAACCTTTTATTTCACATCTTGCCCCTTTTGCAATCGAAACATTTACATCCTGACGAATAGTTCCTTTTCCTCTTTTTGTTTTACAAGTAAGTCTCATCATTTCTCCAATTTTTTTAGCGGCTAATACGGCTTCTTCTGGAGTTCTTATATCAGGTGCTGTTGCAAGTTCAATAAGTGGGATTCCAAGTCGATCTAAATTATAATATACTTTTCCATTTTCTTTTTTTATTGGACGAGCAGCATCTTCTTCAAGAGCAATTGTTTCTACGCCAATTTTTTTATTTCCAATATCGAGTTCGCCACCAAGGCTTACAAGCATAGTTCGCTGAAAAGCACTTGTGTTAGAACCATCAATCACAGTTTTTCTCATTACAACTGCTTGGTTTACTGGAAGACTATTACAAAGCAAAGAAACTTCAAGAATTGTTTTGAATGCATCTTTGTCAAGTGGTTGTGGTGGTTCTTCATCAGTTTCTACAAGTGAAATATTTTTTATATTTCCTTGGTAATAAAAAGTTTCATCTCGATTAAATGCATCAAGTGCAGCCTTGTCATATTCTCCAAGTTCACTAGCAACAGGACGAAGTTTTCTTTTAATTGTAAAATCAATTTCATCACTTAACTCACTTGGAGTTCTAATAAATAGTTTTCCAGTGTTAAGTTGTTGGTGTACTTCAAGTCCAGCTTTCATCCCTAAAGTTTTGTAATCAAGAGTAGTCATACTAATTAACTAAAAAGGGAAAAAGTATTAAAAAGAGAGTAATTTTTTGAATTAACAATAACCGTAAATTCCACAAACATTTCCGCTTCCAATTGAGAATCCCCAACCAGAATCACCTTTGTAGAAAGTCATTGATCTGTAGGCGCTTGGGTATGTGTAATAGGATGGTGCATAATTCATGATTCTTGGACCATATCCATAAGCTGGATAATAGGCGCTATTGTAGTATGTTGTTGGGTATGCGTTGTAGTATGAATTATAATAATTTCCAGCATATACTGTTGAAGCATAATTTGGCGCATAGTATGGATTTGAATAGTACACAGTTGGTTTGTAGTAATCTGTGTAATAGTACTCGTTATACCCGCTGTATCCTTGGTATGCATATACTGTACTTGCTAGTGTAATTAATACTAACAAAATTGCGATTATTCTATATTTCATAATAACCATACATATATTGCCCTATTTAAATATATAAAGCTTTCGTTCACGTGAATCAGTGAACAAATATCGTTTGTAAGGTTTTTATACTACTTAATTAGTAATTATTATATGGTACGAATTTTTAGAAAAAAGCCTAAACGGAATCTAGCACCGGGTATTTTTAGTCTTAAAAGACATCCTAATGACGCTGGTTTGAAGAGAGATTCCATTCTAAGTGCATTTAAAAAATCAAAGAAAAAAGATCCTCTTGGTGTTACAGGGAAGAAAAAGTAAGGTTACTCTGGATTAAAAACATCAGTTCTTGTATATGGGGAAATTTCTCCGCGAAGATTTTTTGAGAGTAATTCTATTGCTTCTTTTTTTGAATAATTTCCAAGTAACCAAGACAATTTCATCAAGGCAGTTTCAGGTAACATATCTTCAAGATAAATTGCTCCAGTCTCTGCAACTTTGCGAAGGTTAGTGTAAACAGTTGAATTTGTTCTACCATATAAACACTGTGAAGTTATTCCAACAACACAATCCGAATCAACAAGTTCTTTTATTTTTTTTACAAAAGAATCTTTTTCTCGAATTGGAGTGTGTCCAAGACCAGTTGCTTCAATAATAAGTCCTTTATATTTTTCTTTTTTATAAAATTCAATTTCTTTTTGGTTTATCCATGGATGCATTTTGATTAAACCAACTTTTTCTTCAAGTTTATTAAGTAATTTAAATTTTCCAGTTGATTTTTCCATTTTTACTTGGTCTTTTATCCATTTGATTTCTTTTGTTTTATAATTTATTAAAGCCACTGGTGTGTCGTTGATTGCTTTGAAAGCATCTCTTCTTGAAGTGTGCATCTTTCTAACTTTTGTTGCATTAATAATTGAACAATCATCATCGTTTGTGGAATTATGCATACAAACGCCAACTCCTTTAAAATTTGTTTTTGAAATAAAAGTTGCTGCTGAAATAAGGTTCATTGCACCATCGCTACTTCCACGATCAGTACTTCGCTGTGTTCCAACAACAAGAACTGGAATTGGACAATTTTGTAATGCAAAAGAAAGAACTGCTGCGCTATATCCAAGCATGTCAGTTCCATGTCCAAGTATTACTCCTTTAACTCCCTTTTTTATTTGTTCACTAACTGCATTTGATATTTTTTGAAAATCTTTTGCTCTCATATCTTCTGACATCATATTTGCAATTAAAACAGATTCAATATTTGCAATATCCATTAGTTCTGGGAATAAAGTAATTAAATCATCAACATTAGATCCTGCAATTACTCCTCCTGTTGAATAATTTACTCTTGAAGCAATTGTTCCTCCAGTGTGAAGAATTGCAATTGTTGGAAGGGATGGGTTTTTCTTAATAGAAATGGTTTTTGCTTTTCCAACACCCTTACTTTCTCCTTCTTTTTTTACATTTTCAACTTTACTAATTTCAAAACCAGCATTGTATCCAGTGTCAAGTTTAAGCATTAAAGTATTAGTGTTTGATGGAATAATTACTCCTTTTACCTTTTGTTTATTGTATTCAAGAGAAATAATATCTCCTTCTTTTAGAGAATTCTTTTTGTAAAATCCTTTTAGTTCCATAATACCACATATAACAAATAACAATACTTTTTTATTCAATTGTTCCAGATGTATTAAACCATTCATTTGCATTACATCCGTTTGAATATGCAGAAACATCAATTTCAATTGGGCACACATACTCTGGATTTTGTGGAAGCCAATCAACAACACACTTAGTAGATTCTGGTTCTACTTCACAAGGGTTAGGGACTGCTTCTACTCCTTTTATACAACAGACTCCTTTTTCTAAACTTGATGTTGGTAGAATGTCATATCTAGGGATACAATTTCCTTGTACTGAATAATATCCAATTTCTTCGTTTAATTCTCTGTCACATTTTTCATTATCAAACATTTCTCGTAAATATTGTACTGAATTTGTTTGATAGACATCATAATTGTTTCCATCATTTTTTTCAAGCCATTTAGCTAAACATTCATATCCAAATTTACACCCTCTACAAAAATTAATGACACGCATTGTGGTAGTATTGTAATCTTGTAATTCAATTCTACTTTCATCTCGTTTACAGTCGGTATTTTTTCCAACAACTAAATCAAAACCATCAGTATCGTGCCCTGCATTGGTTCCTTCAAATTTAAAATCAAGTTTATACTCTCCTCCGCTCATAAGTTCAATTTCCCATACAAAAGAATGTTCTTGATTTGGAGTAAGTAAATTTATTTCTTTAATGGGGTAAGTGTTTTTTGTATCCACCCATTCTTCTCCAATTTTTTTAAGAACCTTTAAACTATTTTCTCCAAGTGTAAGTTCACTCTCTCCGCTATTAGTAACTTTTACTATTGAATTTATTTTTCCACCATCATCAACATATTCAACATTTTTTATTTTTGCTTGTGCTGGCATTTGTCCAAAATAAATTCGGCATACTAGTTCTTCAAAATAAGTTTTGCAGCGTGTATAAGTTGCAATATTTTCATTTCTTTTAAATTTTATTTTTTCATAACTCCATT
>JABHJM010000033.1 GCA_018691995.1 Candidatus Iainarchaeum sp. | reverse complement strand
AGTATTTTCTGTTTGAGTACATCCAAACATTAATCCGAACGCTAATAAGATTACTAAAATAATAATTATCTTTTTCATGTTGAAGGAAAAAGGGTCTTTGTATATTTAAAACTTTGTAAAAAAAGATTTTTTGAAATAGGGGTTAATTCCTATTTCATTAAAAGTTCTACAATTCCTGTTCCAACTTTAACAGGTTGTCCAACAATTAAGTTTTCAACAACACCAGTTAATTGTTCTTCTTCGCCTTTGAATGCTGCATCAAGAAGATGTTTTGTTGTTTCTTCAAATGCTGCTCTTGCAAAAGGCGAAGCTTTTGTTTTTGTAATTCCTGTTCTAACAATTCCTTTAATAGTTCCAGTGAATGTCATTAAGTCACCAAGTAACATAATGTGTCGTACATCAACTGCAATTCCATTATCATCAAGCACTTTTTTTAGCTCACTTACTGCGAGGCTTCTTGCTGCTTCAATTCCAAGAACTTTGCTTGTTTCAATAATATCATTTGTGAATACTTTGTTTGTATTAATTCCTTCAAGTTTCATTACTGCTTTTAAATTACTGCCTGATGTTTTAATTGCGTATTCATCTTCTTCTTTTACAATTAGAGTTTTTTCAATTCCTTTTACTCCGTGTACTTTTTCTTTTAATATTTTTATCATGTCTTTTCGTACTTTAAAAAATTCAGTTTTCTTTTCAATTTGGAAGTGAACAACATTGTCCATTTGTCTAGCTTTTAGATCTTTAAGTCCTACTTTTAGTACTTCAACAACGTCTTCAATTTTTAAATTTAAATTCTTTACTTTTGTTTTGTCAACTTCTACTGAAAATTTTTGTTCTTCAAAATCTTCTTTAATACTAACAACATTTTTTACTCTTACATCAATTAGTCCTTTTGCAAATTTTTCTGCTTTGTCTTTATCTTTTTTCATGTCATCATTTAAATAAATAGTCATTGTTGGATATTTTGCTTTACTTCTTCCGTCAACAATTTCTTCCATTCTTTGAATTCCACTTCCAACACTTACTTCTGCCGCACCCGCAAAGTGCTTTGTTCTAAGTGTTAACTGTGTTCCTGGTTCTCCAAGAGATTGTGCTGCAATAATTCCTACTGCTTCTCCAGGTTCAACAATTGCTGCATCATATTTTGCTTTTACAATTTCTGCAAGTTTTCCAGCATCTTCTGCTGAAAGTTTGTAAATTTCACTAACTGCTACTAGTTCATCAACCAATTTTTTTGGTAAATCTACTTGTTCCCAGTTCTTTCCTTCTTCTTCATAAACACGTTTATCTTTTTTTGCTTTAACTGCCTTTTTTGGTTTTTCTTTAACTTCTTTTGCGGGGGTTGTTTCTTTCTTAGTAGTTTTTGGATCTTTTTTGACTTCTTCTACTTTTTTCTTTTCTTCTTTTTTCTCATCAGCCATTTCCATTCACCTACTTTGCCTCTTTCATTTTTGTATATTCTTCAACAACATCAACTGCTTTTCCATATTTAGTATTTTTAGGGAATACTCGATCTTCACCATATTGGTATTGGATAAGAGTATTTGCGGCAGTTCTAACTGTTCCATCAGGTGCAGCTACAAGATCTTTAAGTGCATTTGCAAGTCTACGGTATAAGTATCCACTTACCTTAGTTGATACACCAGTGTCTACTTCACCCTGACGTCCACCCATAGAGTGGTAGAAATATTCCTTAGCAGTCATTCCGTCAAGGAAATTGTTTTTAATGAATCCCCCAGCGTGTATTCCAACGTCTCCCTTCTCATTAGAAGTGATAAGTCTCTTTTCAAATCCTTTTTTAGGTCTTCCTTCACGAACAGATGCCTGTCCCCAAAATCCTGCAATGTTCATTAGATTAATTGTACTTCCACGAGACTTTGATAGTATCATGGCAATAGTGTTTAGTACTGGTTTTTCTCTTAGTACATAATCAAGTTTTTCTTTTGTAATTTCATCAGTTAGTTTAGCTTTTGCTTCTCCACCAAGTCTCATTACATATAATTCAAAACTTTCATCATAAGTTCTTCCTGGAATAATTTCCATTTTTTTACTTTCGTAAGATTTAACTAGTTCTTCACCTTTCTTGAATGTTTCTTCAATAATTCTTTTCTTATGTTTATTAATGTCATCTCCAACTTTGTATTCTTCAAGACTTACAGTCATTCCTTTTTCTGTTAAAATAAATGCTGAAATTCTATTCAAATCGTGGTAGAATTTTTCAATAGTAGTGCTTGGGTATTCTCTTGCGATCTTGTCGACAAGTTCTCCTCTTCCAACAGAAAGTGCTGCAGCGTCAATTACTCCGCTTACAAGATTTCCATCAACAATACGAACTTTTTCTCCAAGTTCTTCGTCTTCAATTCCAACACCGCTTAAGATTTTATTTGTGTATGAATTAAATTCCATATTCAAATCTTTTGGTAGGATTTGTGAGAAAATTAATTTTCCAGAATAATCTTTGCCTTTATCTGCTTTTGGTAACTGTGTAACTCCAATAGTGTAAAGAAGTTGCATTGCTTCTTCTTTAGTAAAGGTAGTTTGTGGCATTGTCATTGCAAAGCAACCAGATACTGGATCTTCTTCAGGTGCAATTATTGGTGCTCCAAATCTTGAAGAAATTACATGGTCTCTTGCCATCATAAGTTTTTCTGCTTCAGCTTTTCCTTCTTCTGTTTGAGGAATGTGACAATTCATTTCATCTCCATCAAAATCTGCATTGTATGGTGGGCAAACAATTGGATTTATTCTAAATATTTTTCCAGGCATTATTTTTGCGTGGTGTGCCATCATTGAAACTCTGTGTAGAGAAGGTTGTCTGTTGAAAAGTACAACGTCTCCATCTTGGATATTTCTTTCAATTCGATACCCAACATCAAGTTCTTCCAAGATTTCTTCACGATTATCTTCACTAACTTTTCTTCTTGAACCATTTGGTCTAATAATATAAACTGGTTTATCGCTTTCTTTAATTTGTTTTTTAGCAGCTGCTAGATTCCATTCTGTAATAAATTCAGGAACAGTTAATTCGTTTGCTGCTTCTTCTGGAATTCCAAGTTCACTAATATCAATATATGGGTCTGGAACAATAATGGAACGAGCTGCGTGATTTACTCTCTTTCCAGTTAAGTTGTATCTAAATCTTCCCTTCTTTCCTTTAAGTCTTTGAATAATTGTTCTAAGAGGTCTACCACTTCTATGTTTTGCTGGAGGTACTCCTGCAGTGTTATTATCAAAGTAAGTTGTGATATGGTATTGTAATAAATCCCAAAGATCTTCAATAATTAATTGTGGAGCTCCCGCTTCAATATTGTCTTTAAGTCTAGTATTAATTCTAATAATATCAACTAATTTGTGTGTTAAGTCATCTTCTGATTTAATTCCGCTTTCAAGAGTAATACTTGGTCTGATTGTGATTGGTGGAATTTGTAATACTGTGATAACAAACCATTCTGGTTTAATTCGATCAGTATCATAACCAAATAATCGTAATTCGTCTTCAGGAATTTTTTCTACCCAATCTCTAATTTGTGTTGGATAAATTCTTTCTTTATTATAAAAGAAATTTGTTGGTCGATCAAGTGTAATTTTGTGTTTTGGTGCATTACAGTGAGGACATTTTTTTGCTAACTTTGCTTTTAGCATTATTTTCTTTGATAAATCCATTACTTTTCCATTTGCTTCTGCTCGAATTTTTGCCAAAGCTTCATCAGGTAAAGCAATTTTTCCACAATCCTTACAAGTACTAGCCATTAACATTTCAAGTTTTCTTCCAAATTCCGAATGCATAACAGGTCTTTCAAGTTCAAGGTGTCCAAAGTGTCCTGAACAATTTCTCATTCCTTGTCCGCATGTTTTACATTTAATTCCAGGGTTAATTACACCTAGGTGTGGGTCCATTAGACCTCCTTCCATTGGGTAACCGTCCTTATCATAAGTTTCAGGAGTTTTAATTTCAATTCCGCTCATTTTTCTTACTAGTTCAGGTCCAAGCAAGTTGAACTTTACTGATCCAATCTTTTTCATTATCATAATCATCAACCTCTTATACCTTATCCACTAATTGTAATTCTGCAATTATTCCTAACGCTTTTAATTCTTCTAAAAGTAATTTGAATCCATAAGACATTTCTACTGGGTAAACAGTTGAACTCTTACAAATTGGACAGTATCTTTTGTGTCTAATATCATCGTTTACTGCAACAACTCCACATTTTTCACAAACAATTTCAACTGTCTTATCAGAATCTTCAATCATTTTTTCTTGTAATAGCATTGCTGCTCCGTGTCCAACAAGTGTTTCTCCTTCCATTTCTCCAAATCGAAGTCCACCTTCTTTTTCTTTTCCTTCAGTTGGCTGTCTTGTTAATACTTGGACAGGTCCACGTGCTCTTGCTTGCATTTTGTGTGTTACAACGTGGTAAAGTTTTTGAGTTGGAATAACTCCAGAAAATATTGCTCCTTCAAGTCTTTTTCCTGTAATTCCATCATAAAATATTTCCATTCCGTCACTTCTAAATCCATGCTCTGAGAGCATGTCTTCAAGATCTTCTCTTGGAGTATTATTGAATGGTGTTCCGTCAATTATTTTTCCAGCAGCTGCTCCTGCTTTTCCACCAATCATTTCCATTAAGTGTCCCATAGTCATTCTTGATGGTAGTGAATGTGGATTAATAATTAAATCCGGTTTTACTCCATCAATTGTAAATGGCATGTCCTCTTCAGGAACAATCATTGATACAACTCCTTTTTGTCCGTGTCTTGAAGCAATTTTGTCTCCAATTGCAGGCTTAAGAGTTGTTCTAACTTTAATTTTTGTCATCTTACTTCCATCTTCACTCTCAGTAAGCATAATTGTATCAACAGCACCAGGCTTTCCTTTTCTAACCTTTACGCTAGCGTCTCTTCTTTGTTCTTGGTCAACACCAAAATCTGTCATTTCTTCAAAAAAACGTGGAGGAGAAGTTCTTCCAATAATTGCATCTCCAACATCAACACTTTGTTCAAGTTGTACTAATCCGTCAGAACCAAGTTTTTTGTATTTATCTTCATCAATATAACCAACTTGTTCTTCTGTTGGAATTTCAAATTTATCTCTTTGTCCACCAGGGTAACGTTGTTCGCTAGCTTCATAATTTCTAAAATAACATGCTCTTGCAAGTCCTCGATCAACCGCACCTTTGTTTAAAATAATTGCATCCATTGTATTGAATCCATAATATGGTAGTACAGCTACAACAAAGTTTTGTACTTGTGGTCTTTCGTCACATCCAAGCAAATCCATTGTTTTTGTTTTTACAATATTTTTTTCTGGATAATATAATAAGTAACCTTCAGTGTCGTGTCTCATTTTATAATTTATAGCTCCAATTCCAAGTGCTTGTTTGAACATCTTATCTCCGTGCAAAGCTTTTCCTGCCATGTCGTGTTCAACATATGGTACTAATGATGAAATAACACTAAGGATTGCAGCACCATTAATTTCAAGGTGTGAATGAGAGTTGTTTAGATCTTCTTCTTTTTCTGCAACTAAAGCATTTTCTTCTTCTTCACTGTCCAAGTATTCAACTACTCCCATTTCAAGTAATTGTTTAAATGACATTTTTCCACTTTTAACTTGTTTTTCAATTTCTTCAGTATAAAGGCTCTTTGCGTTCTTTACAATAATAAGTGGACGTTGTAATCTTCCAGCATCCGTGTTTATGTAAACTTCATTAGTGTCTTTGTGGAATGCAATATTAACTTCTTTTTGTATTTT
>JABHJM010000013.1 GCA_018691995.1 Candidatus Iainarchaeum sp. | reverse complement strand
CAAAAGAAGAACTTCTAAAAACATTTAAAAAAGGATATTTGTTACCACTAAGTCCAAGAAAAAGCAAAGGTTTTTGGACAAAAGTTTTAGAGAGTGTTGCCCAAGAACAAATGAGTCCAATCGATAGACAAACAAGTATTGATATGCACAAAATTATTCGTGTGCCTCAAACTTTACATGGGACAACAGGGTTTTTAGCAAAAACTATTTTAGTAGAAAAATTAAAAGAGTTTGACCCACACAAAGAAGCAGTAGTTTTTGGAAGCGAAAGGGTAAGGCTTTTTATTAAGAAAGCCCCTAAATTTTCATTGAAAGGAGAATCATTTGGACCCTATGAAGAAGAAGAAATTGAGTTGCCTTTATTTGCAGCAATATATTTACTTGGAAAAGGAGCCAAATTAATTTAGGTGAGAAAAAGTGAATGTTGATTTTGATGAGCTAAGAAGAATTCATAGATTAGAAAAAAACACTTCGAAACTTGTTGAAGTTGAAGATGATTTTATTGATTCAATTGAAACATTTGTTGAAGAAGAAAAAAAGAACTATTTAGCCTCTCTAAAAAACTTTTCATCATCTGATGCAAGAGCTTTTACAAATCTAAAAAGAATTGTTGAAGAAATATTTCTACTCCGAGAAAAAAAGATTTTAAATAAAGCATTAATCGCTTCACACACAGGGGATGTTGAAGAGACAAAAATGGCTTCACAAGAACTTGAGGTTTATAAAAAAATGTTAAAAGTATTAAATGATCATTCAGGATTGTATAAAGAATTATTTGGAGAAAAAGAAAAAGCAAAAACTCTAGTTGAAGTTGAAATTCTCAAAGACGTTCCTACTTTTGTTGGAACTGATATGAAAGAATATGGTCCTTTTTCAAAAGGAGATAAAGTTGAACTTCCAAAAAAAGTTTCTAAACTATTTATAACTCGAAAGATTGCAAAAGAAATATAAAATTCCTTTTTTAGACATCTTTGCACACATTAGCCGAATTTACTTTTTTGTTAACCTTTATAAGTCTTCTTTTTAAGTAATTTTATGTGAGCACAATGGAATATCCGGATAGAAATGAACTTGTTGTAGTAAAAGTTACTCAAATACTTGACTATGGAGTATTTGCTGAATTACTCGAATATGATAACGCAAAAGGATTTATCCACATTAGTAATGTTTCAAGTTCTTGGGTAAAAAATATTAGAAATGTTGTAAAGTCAAACCAAGTTAGGGTTGCAAAAGTACTAAATATTGACACAGAAAAAAGACAAATTGATCTTTCATTTGCAAGAGTATCTCCTCAAAGAGAAAAACAAAAATTAGCAGAATTTAAACAAGTTAACAGAGAAGAAAATTTAATTCAAATACTTGCAAAACAAGAAAAGAAAAAATTTGATGATGTTTGGGATGAAGTTGCAGATCCATTAATAGAAGAGTATGGATCTTTATTTGATGCTTTTGAAAAAATATTATTTGGAGAAGATGTAGAAAAAATAATTGGAAAAAATTGGGTAAAACCAGTTAAACAATTGGTTGAAAAAAATGTTGTAATTTCAAAAAAAGTATTAAAAGGAAATCTAAAACTTTCTTCACTTTCTCAAGATGGTTTAGAAGATGTAAAAGAAGTACTTAGTGTTATTGATAAATCAAAATGCTGTAGTTTAATATATTTTGGAGCTGGAAGTTATGCGATTTCTAGCGAAGGACAAACATTCAAAGATGCAGAAAAATCTCTTAATGGTATAATTCTTGAAGCTGAAAAAGTAGCAAAGAAAAAACAAGTATCTTTTGAATTTAAACAAGAAGAAAAATAGGCCAAAGGTCCGCATTGATTTATATGCTTTTTCTTCTAATTTTTCGTTATGCCTACAAAGATTTTAGTAACAAAAAAAATAGCAGCTAAAAATGCAATACTTTTAGTTGGACTTCCAGGAATTGGTTTGGTTGGAAAAATCTCTGTTGACTATTTATTGAAAGAATTAAAACCTGAAAGAATTGCAGAAGTTTATTCAGATGCTTTTCCACCAAGTGTACATACAAAGAATTCAAAGATACATTTGATAAAAGATGAAATTTATTATTTAAATTATAAAAAGCAAGATTTTTTCTTTTTAGTAGGGCCAGTTCAACCAACTCTTGATTTTAAAGTTGGATCAAGTCATGAACATTATGAATTTGCAGAAACATTGATTTCTTTTTTCAAAGCAAGCGGAGTGAGTGAAGTTATTACTCTTGCAGGAATTAATATTGGAGATAAGCGAATAAACATAAAACCAAAAGTTATTGCTGCTGGAACTGATGATGCAACATTAAAAAAGTGGAAAAAAATGGGTGCGAAGGAAGACAAAAAAGAAGGTTTGATTTCAGGAGCAGCTGGATTATTTGTTGGAATATGTAAATTACATAAAATGACTGGGGCTTGTTTAATGGGAGAAACAAATGCACAACTTATTTATGGAGATCAAGGAAGCGCAAAAGCAATAATTGAAGTTTTAAAGAAACGATTTGGTTTCAAAGTAAAAATGAAATTAATTGATAAAGAAGCAAAAGAAATTGAAACTGCATTCAAGGATCTTAACATGCAACTTGAATCACTTGAAGAAGAAACTCCAAATAACAATCTTCCCTATGTGAGATAAATTTTTTATTTCTAAAAATCTGTTAATGTTTCTTGTTTTGTTTTATCATTCAAAAAGTTTTTTAATTGTTTAAGTGTGCCCTCAAAACCTTTTCCACCCTTTCGCAGATAATAAGAGGGATGATAAATAAAAAATAATTTTGTTTTCTTCCAATGTTTAATTTGTCCAAGAGTTAGGTTTTTATCAAAAATACTTGCAGCACTTCTTCCAAGAAGAACAATTACTTTTGGAGAAAGAAGCTCAATGTATTTTTCAGTGAAAGGTAAAAAATAATTTATTTCTTCATCAGTTGGTGCTCTTATTCCATTATCTTTAAGAGGAATAATTGGAACAACATTTACTATTGCAAAATCTTTTTCGATTTCAAGTTCGCTAATCCAAGTATCGAGTAGCCTTCCACTTCGTCCAACAAAAGGTTTTCCTTTTTCATTCTCACTAAAACCAGGAGCTTCTCCAATAAATAAAATTTTTGGATTATCGCTTCCGCGTCCAAAAACAATTTTTCCATTTGTATCAATAACATTTTTGTATAAAGAACTTTCTTTTGCATGTTCAAAAAATTCTTTTTTAAAGTTAGCTAGTTTTTCACTTTCATTAATTTCCATTACGTTCACTTACAAAATTAAATAATTCCAAAAACTTTTAGAACAATCATCACACCAATTCCAGCAGGTCCAAAAATAATTGCGACAACCAAGCTTGGAATAAGAGGAAGATTCATATTAAATAAAAAAGCTGCTCCTGCCCAAACAATAACTCCAAGAACACTATTAACAATAATTTTTTTCAAAAAGAAAAAAATGAATATAGTTATAATAATTAAAATAATTGCAGGAATAATATATTCGATTGGGAGCGGAATTATTTCAACTGCCTTTTCTGAAACCATTTGTGTTCCTTCTGCAAAATTATTTGCTAAAAATAAAAAACTCATACTAATTAGTTGTATTAAGTTGTTAAAAAAGTTTGTTCTATTTTGAGATTGGGACGTAGGGGGGTTTTTAAAATTAACACGTGATAATAATTAAGTGGTGAGCATGCGTTTTTCAGATGAACAAAAGAAAATAGCAATTTTGTTGCTAAATGAACCAAAGACGGAAGAGCAATTAAATAAACAACTAAATATTCCATTTGATAGATTGATGCTTGAACTCAAAACAATGGTAAAGCTAAATGTGATATCAAAAGATGGATATCCAACAAAATATAAGCTAAAACAAGATATTATTGATGAAGTTCAAAAAAGAAAGGAAATTTCTGATAAAGATGCTTTTAGACTGCGAATTAGGGCAATTATTGAATTTAAAGCAATTGAAGAGACACTGCTTAAACGACATATGGGCAAAATAAAAGAAGCTCTTGATAAAGAGAAGCCTTTTACCATATATGACGTTAAAGAAGCTGAAATTGTTGAAGAAGGAGAGATGTATTCTTCATTTCTTGAGGTAAATTTGAGCATAAAGGACTATCCGTCATTAATTAGGTTCCTTTTCTACTATGGTCCAGTGAATATTGAGATTATTAAGCCAAAAAAGCTAGAATTCAACCATTTTGAATTCCAAGAAGGATTAATGGAATTAGCCGATATTTTCCAAAAATACGCTGATTTCTTCACAAAACACTTAAATAAAGAAGAATTAAACAAATTCTACGATGATATCTACAAATAACCCCCCTTTCTGTTAAGTGGCGCCAGAGAATTTAGAATATCTTATTATAGTCCAAAAAGCACTTTAAAATTAAGCTAAATTCTTTACGTCTTTTGTCATTTGTACCTTTCATAAGAGCCTACTAAATAAGTTGTTTTAACGATTCTAAAACTGCTTAAATAAGCAATTAGGGCCATTATATTTGATTTAAACTTTGTTATTGCAATTGTCGAAACTCACTTCATCTCTAGCCCTAAAAATCCCCTTGTTTTTGGTACAAAAGTAGTTGTAAAAGGGGTCTTATGGAAAGGTATTTAAAGGACTCGAACATCATCTATAACAGTCTTGCCGTGAGTTTCGAACGTTAGTTTTAGACTCGTGGAAAGAAATATTTTTTGTAAAAATGAGGTGAAAACAAAAATGAAAGGATTGAGCATAAAAAAAATAGCTGCTATCGGAATCGGTGCGGCATTAGTAGGCTCTGCGTTAGCTCCAGTTGTATCAGCTGAAGCGTTCAACAACCTTGACACGTTAGCAAAATCTGACGTTGTATCTGATGCTGGTGTTCCAGTAGTAGATGTTGTTGTAGGTGGCAGTGCTGCTATATCAGACGTAGTGTGGGCAGGAAATATCGCTGCTCGTGTAGCACAATTAGCTACAAAACCATCAACAGGAGACGGAACCGCAGAAGTAACTGACGGAACTGCAGACATATCTGTTGGAGGAGTACAAAGTACTACAGGATCAGGAAACACTGATGAAAACGTAATGGACTTCACTGCAAGTGTAAGTGAATTCGCTCCAATAAAAGCGGACTATAGTGATTCGTCACAATTCGCAAACATATCTGGAAGAACAATCAAGGTAAACGGAACTGAATCTCAAATTAATATTGACGAGAATGTTCAAGCAACACTTGATGTTGATGTTCAGACTATTGCTGATGGAATTTCTCCAGGAGCAACAGTAGCAAAAGTTTCAAGCAACGGAATTGTTTATTCATTGAACCTTGGTTCAGGATTACAATATGCTGGAAACGGTGAATTAACTAACTTAGATGCAAATTCTGCAAACAATATGAAAATCCCTCTATTGGGACAAGAATATGTTGTTGACACAATTTCATCAACAAAATTAGTGCTTTACGCAGACACTACACCAACTGAATTAGCTGTTGGAGAAACTGTTGAAGTTGCTGGAGTAGGAGACTACGAAGGAAAAACACTAACAGTAAAACTAATTGATTTAGTTGCAACAGGTGGAGGAACTACTGCTTACCAAGCTAAGTGGGCTCTATTAGATGGAGAAACAGTTCTAAAATACGTTCAACAAACACCAGCTTATGAATTAAAAGATGAGTTTGGAACAGAATACTTCACTGAAAGTGTTTATGTATCTGCTGCAGGAGAAAACGTTGCTGCTGGAACATACACTGCAACAGTAAGAACAGGATCGCAAAGAATAGAGATTAGAAATAATGCTGTATTCCCATACGACTCAACTAAAACAACAAACCCAGAATGGAAAGCATATGTTAATACTGCAAGTAACAAAATTACTTCGGTACAAATCAAAAACAACTGGGCATATAATCAGACTAAAACTGAAACAACAAATGCTAAATTTGCATTAGCTCCAGGAGAAAGCGTAATGCTTCCTAGCGACTATGCAAAAGTAGAATACAAAGGGCCACAAACAAAAGCAATGGCTAAAGCAATGGTTGGTGGGGATAGTTTCCTAGTAACTGATTCAAAAGGAATTCAAAGAACTATTCCAATGGTAATAAACCTTGGACAAGGAACAAACACTTTTGAAATTGCTGGAAGCACATACCTTTTGGATGTTAACACTGCAGCTACAGGATATGTAGACGGTGCAGTAAGATACTGGAAAAAACCAGCATCAGTAGTTGCAGAACCATGGAATAATCCAACAGGAACTTCAGGAGCTGACTACTACACATCTGGATACACAACAAAGGATGTAAATGCTGAAAACGCAATTGGATTCGAAGTTGACGCAGACTGGAAATCAGGAAACGTTGATTACTACTTTGGTGGTGACGAGACAACTGGACAATACTGGTTATTCTTAGCTGCTCAGGTATTCGATCTAGACAGTAAATCAGACACAATCCAAAATGAATTAAAATTCGTTGGAACTGACGTAGATCAAAATGTTGACAATGGTGGATCAGTAGTAACTACTGGCGGATTTGCAGCAGACTTGAACTACTATTTGCCTGATAGTTCAACATACAATGTGTTGACTGTTGAAGCATACGATAGAGACACTAACGTTGAAACAGCTGGACAAGTATTAACTGGAGATTTCGTTCCAAGTGCAGGAAATACATTGCAGTACACATCTGCATGGGTATTAACTGACGGAAGTACATATTCAGCAAACACAGCACCAGCATCATCTGATGTGAATTTCTTTGTTAACAACCAAGATGGATTGTTAATAAATTCACAAGATAATAAAACTAAATCAGCTACTGCAACTGCACAAGCGGTTTCAGGAGACTGGACAGTTTCATTAGATGAACACAGTACATCAGCAGCTTCAAAATTAATGAACTCTGTAACTAAATACGGTACTGAAGTAAGCGTTGCTAGCGGAGTTGCAACAATCTTAATGCCTGAAGAGACAAGAAAGGTTGAAGCATACGTTGGATCAACAGACACAGTAACTACTACAACTGGTGGAGAATCATTCACTGACGTTGCTGTAGGAGACACAGTAACTACTACTGGAGGAACTAAAGTAACAGTTGACGCAATTGGCGCAACAGCTACTGGAGTTGCTGGAGGAGTAGAAGTTGTTGCAGCTGGAGACCTAGTAAAGGTTGCAGGCGCATTCAGCGGCGGTAAATCAATTATCGTTGGTGGATTCAATGCAAACACAGCAGCAAAGAACCTACAAGTTACTGAAGGAAACACTCTAGAAGATATGCTAGTAGCTAGCGGAGACACTGTAGCAGCTGTATTAAGCAGCGGAGACATTGTAGCAGCTGGATTCACAGCAGCAGACACTGGAGTTGCAGCTGGAGCATTAATTGACGCTCTAGAAGCACTAATCTAAATACAATAATGTGAGGAGAAAGCCCTTCGGGGCTTTCTTCTTTTCTATTTTTTTAAAATAAAAAATCTTGAAATAAAAAATCAAAACTAATATTTTAGTATCATTTATATTGCTTTTGTTCTATTTTTATTTTATGGTAAAAGCAAAAACAGCAAAGAAAAAAATTACTAAAAAAGCCGTTAAGAAAAATACAAAAGTTACTAAGAAAAAAGTCACTGAAGTTTCAAAAGAAAAAAAAGTAGTAAAAAAGAAGGAGAAAAAAAATCCTTACTTACAAAAAAACTTTTTGATAATTGTTGCACTTTTTGTGATTATTGTTATTGCTTTTATCGGGATTAGTTCAGTAGTTAGTAGTTCTTGTGGACTATCGAAATTTAATTTTACAATACAAGGAATTGATTATTGTTCAAACACAACTGTTCCAGAAACATTTTTTGGAGAATTCGAACAAAATGAAACAGTTTACATTTCACCAATTCTTGACGAAGTTGGGGCAGACCAATTAGTAGTTAATGCAATGAATTTATGGCAAGTTGTTTTAATTGGAAATGAAATTGATGCAATTCAATTAATAAGAGTAAAAAAAGAGGACCAAATAAGTTATTGTTTTACAAATGATGGAGACGTAAAAACAGCAGAAAGAATTGAACTTGCAGAGTGTAATAATATTTTAAACGATTCTGCAAATGCAGTAGTGTTCCTAGAAGAGGGAAGAGAAAAAGTTCTAATGGAAAACAAAAAAATCTGGATTTATTCAAGTACAAGCAAAGTTGTTGGACAAGTTAACTTTGCAATTATAAAACAAATATTTCCAAATGCTCAAAACATTTTGGACATAGTAAACGAAAAAATTTATGGAATAAACTAGCAATATTAAGCTTTGAAAGTTAGTTATGTGATTTGATGCAAAAGTACCTAAAATACAGTCTAATCCTATTTATTCTTATTTTTGTGGCTTTGGCAGTAATGGCTATTCTTACTGACGCAACAGATGTTATTCTTGACGCAAACCCACTTTTCTTAGCTATTGCGTGTCTTTTTTTCATCATTTCAATCGTTTTTTGGATAATTCCATGGGTATTATTGCTCAAAAGGGGAAGGAAGTTCCCACTTTCCCAATCAATAATAATGGGTTTTTCATGTGTTTATGGGGCTCTAACTCCAATTCAAGTAGGTGCTGAAGCTCTTCGTTCAATCAAAGCAAAAGAACTATTTCACGTATCATATTCAGAAAGTATTTCAGCAGCAATGGTTGTAAAGGGGATGAAATTTTTTCTCCTAGCAATACTAGCTTCAGTTGTACTTGTAACAATTTTACTTGAAACAGAACTATCAATAATTTTATTTCTTGGTTTACTCTCAGGTTTTGTTGTAATTGTTTTAGCAGCTGCACTTTTCCTTCTTCCACTAAATAAAAAAGTGGGACTTGGTATTTCAATATTTTTTGCAAATCTTGGAAAAATAATAAAACCATTTGGAGTACTTGAAAAATATTTTTGTAAATATTCGACTTACCTCGAATATATTCCAAAAAGAAAATTTTTATTTGTTCTAATTCTAGCAGGACTTTCTTTTGTATTTGAATTCATTGCACTATACTTTACATTTTTCTCACTCGGAGTTTTTATTGCACTATTTCCACTAGCAGTTTTATTTGTAATAATTTCAATACTTGAAAGAACTCCGGTTCTACCAAGAGGAGTTGGATTAGTTGAAGCAGCAGGATTTATTTTTCTCTCTTTACCAGAATTTTCAATGATTGAACTTTCTACTGCAGAGGTAGCAGCGATTCTTGTTCTATTTGACGTTGTTCGTTTACTTGTACCAACAATAATTAGCCTAATTGTTTCAACTATCCCCGTGAAGAATGTACAGTAAGACTTTAAAAGTACAAACTCCTTTTCTTTTCTTATGCAAGAAATTTATTCATTAACAATTGTAGTAATTTTTCTAATCTCATTAATTAATGTGTACATTATTTTGAAAAGAAACTTTGCAAAAAAAATTGTTGGAAAAGATATTAATAAAATTGGAGAACCCCTTGTTGCTGAAAGTGGGGGGATTGCATTAATAATTCCATTTTGGGTTTTAATAATTTTATTTTCTTACTTTTTTTTCTTTGATTATAAATTATTAATTGTTGGAATTGGAATTACATTATTCGCAGTAATAGGTTTTTTGGACGATAACAAAAATAAATTTTTAGCAGGAGTAGTTGGATGGAAAATCAGGGCTCTTCCAATAGCAATTATTTCTCTTAGTATTGCAGGAATATTATTTGTTCCCACAAATATCACAGGGTCATTAATAGTTATTATTTTAGCATTATTTTTTGCTGGTCTTGCAAGTTTTAGCAATACTTTTGAAGGACTAAATGGATGGACAAGTGGAACAAGTTTTATTATTGCAATTGCTTTAGCAATTGTTGCAATTAAAGTTGGTTATGTGTATAGCTTTTTATTTGTCGGATTAGCAGCAGTAATCCTTGGCTTTTTAATATTCAACAAATTTCCTGCAAAAGTACTCCCAGGAGATAGTGGAACTTTATTTATTGGAGCAGGAATAGCAGGACTTGCATTGTTCACTCAAAATTTTATGTTTATAATATTTACTTTTTTACTTTTCATTCCACACATAATAGATTTTTTCTTTTTGAAAATGTTAACAAACCGAAAAGATGCTTCTCAACACAAACAAAGACCTTACAAAGTTCTAAAAAATGCAAAATTAACTATTCCTGATTATAAAGGAAATACTAAATATGATTTTGCAAAGCTTTTGATGAAAATTTTTGGACCAAGATATGAATGGCAAATTGTTTTAATAATTTGGACAATAGTAATAATTAATACTGCTTTTTGGGCATACTTGTTTTTCCAATTTGTTTTTTAAAAAATCCTATCAATAACTAATTCTTGTAAAATAGTAGTAGCATAATTTCCTTTGCTTAAATAAAAAGTAATCATTGCAGCCTTTTTTCCTTCGTTAAATTCATCATCCATTGTTTTAACAAATTTAAAATCTTTTGGAATAATTGAAATTTCTTTTCGATGTCCTTTACTTGAAAGCTCTGTTATACTTCTAACTTTAAAAAAAGAAAAATCAACCCCTTCTTTTTCCATTACCTCTTTTTCAATCTCACCAGCTTCTCCACTAGCAAATTTACTTTCATAACCAGGAAGTAGTCCAAGCGGAACTCCTTCTTCATTAAGAATATCTCCATCAATCGCTTTTATTCCTTTCACACCATATTTTTCAATTCTTTTTTTGATTATTTCATTAAAAATATAACTTTGGTAAGCATGGACAAACAAAATTCTTATTTTTTTTGAAAGAGCGCCAAAAGCTCCAACATAATCATTTGGTTTTTTTACTAAAAAGTTAAGCATTGCAACTTCTGTTCTTGCAGCATCTCTTGGAAATTCTTTTAATGCACGAGCAAAATCTTTTGTTTTTGCTAAATTTACTCTTGCACTTTTAAGTTCAATTTTTTCATCTTCAAAAGTATGTGTTAAGTATAACATTATTGCCTCTTCATGCTTTCCTTGCATTAGAAGTTTTCCCACCTTGTGAGTTACATTTCTTTTCCCACCAAAACGCTGGGTTCCAAAATAATTTGGCAAACCGTTTTTGCTTTGTTCAATAAAACTTTCAATAATTGTTTTTATTTCCTCTTCACTCTCACTAATATCTCTTAAAATAATAGTAAAATCATTTCCAAGAAGATCTCCTAGTTCAAGTCGTTCTCCCCAAGAAGCACTTTTTACTTTAAGTCCTTTAACTCCAAACTTTTCCACTTTTGCAATACTTGGATCAAAAATACTAATTCTTTGAGCTGTAATTCCTCGCTTATCTTTCATTCCAGCATAACCAATTCTACTTTTGCTCATTCCAAGTCCTCTTGCAATTAAAGCAATGGTTCTATTTGTATCTGTATTAATTTTTTCAACTTCAACAATCAAATGTTCAGCCGTTTTTGTTGGAATACTAAGTGGAGAAAGATCTCTTTTGTCAAAATCAATTGTAAACCAATTAACCTCACACTTTTCTCTCTCTTTGTTCTTTTCATAGACTTCTTCTACAATAAAATCAGCATATCGTTGTCTTGCGCGTGCATTAAGTGGTTTTTTATCTGACATATTAATCACTCTAAACTTTATAACGAAGAATTGCTCCGACTCCACCAAAACCTTCTAAAAAGTTTTTTCCTTCAGCTGTTTCACTACTAACAACACTAACACCAGCCCCAGTTTCGTTTGCTTTTTCAAGCATATAATCTAAATAATCAACTTCTTCAGTAACTTCTATTTTTGAATCACATTTTGAACAACGAAGTTTTGATTCTTGAAAATCATTGGGGTTCGTAAATACTTCTACTTCTTCTATATCACAATGCCCGCACAACTTTTTTACAACAATCCAATCTAAATCCTCAGAAATAATTAATGTTTTAACTCTCCCCTCATCCATTATCTTTTCAACTTCTACTCGACCATACGTTGCAAGACCATCCTTTGC
Source organism: Candidatus Iainarchaeum sp. (assembly GCA_018691995.1). Lineage (GTDB taxonomy): Archaea > Iainarchaeota > Iainarchaeia > Iainarchaeales > JAAZKV01 > JABIDZ01. The sequence goes on along the minus strand of JABHJM010000013.1, from coordinate 3,211 downwards.
AACTTCTCCTAAAAAATTATCAAGAGTAACTTTTTCTCTCATCATTTCAGTATCTTTTAATATCTCTTCACTTTTTTGTACAAGCTCACGAATTCCGCCCTCATCAGTGTAAGAAGTATCAACAACTCCCACAATTTTTTTGTTTAACTCGTGATTAATTGCTTCTTTATCAATAAAATATTGTTTTGTCATTCCTGGCCCGCCAATAATCACTCCTTTGATTTTAGCAGTGTTCTCAACAAAGTATGAATCAAATTTGGATCCTGCTCTTTTGAAAAAATCTTGCATTGCTTCTTCACGAAGTCTTTCAAAACGTTGTGAACTTTGTCCTCCAGCTCTTGTTTTTCCAGGAACAGCAGAAGTAAAGTGGCCAATGATTTCATATTTTTTACCATTAAGCTGAGCAATTGTAACTTCATTCTTATCAATTACCATTAATGCATAAAATTCATCTGGAACAACCATTTCTTCAAGTGGAGCAAGATGGAACGAGGAATCGCACCAATAAAGTTTTGTGTTCAAATCCTTTAGAGGGTGAACAGTGAGTAATTTAATATTACTTCTACCTTCAACTTCAGAAACATTTCCAGAAAAGATTACAACTCCATTTTTTGGAATATCAAAATTAATTTTTTTAAGAAATACAATTATTTTTCTTAGAGCTCCTTGAACATTTTTTCTTGTAGTCGGACTTTTAATATTAGAAGATTGATTAATTTCTTCACTTAATTGGTTCATTACAGTTCCACGATCAGTTCCGTGAGGTACATAAAGAGTAATTAGTTCCGTATGTCTACCCTTGTAATTTTTAAGCTGCTTTAGCTTTTTCTTAAACACCGCTAATTCGGCATTATAGTTGCTTTCTTCTGCCATTTTGTTCACCAAAAAAGTATTTAAACCAGTAAATACTAATAACTTCGGGACAATAATATTAATAAAGATAGGTAAGTGAGCAAAAATGTTTGATATGTTTGATTCGGATAATGCACAAAATTATTCGCAAGACTCTTCATCTTCTAGCTCTTCTGATTCTTCAAGTTCTCAAAGTTCATATGGTTCATATTCTTCTTCAGGGAAAGGATTTGTTTTAAGTGTTGGAGGAAGTGTTTTCATTGGAGAAAAACCACTAACTGATAAAATAAATGAATTTTGTAGTGCAATAAATAATTTAGGAGAATTCAAATTTGTAATAGTTGTTGGTGGAGGAAAAACTGCAAGAGCATATCAAGAAAGTGCAAAAGATCTTGGAGCAAATAACTTTGAACTTGATTCTCTTGGAATTGCTTCAACTCGTTTAAATGCAAAACTATTTACTTATAAAATTGAAAAAGCTCATAAAAAAGTAATTACAAATTTTGAGGAAATTGATGAAATTGTTAATGAAGGAAGAATTCCAATCATGGGGGGAATGGCTGAAGGTCAAACAACAGATGCTGTTGGAGCACTACTAGCAGAAAAGTTAGGGTTTGAATTTGTAAATCTTAGTAATGTTGATGGGATATATGATAAAGATCCAAATGCATTTGAAGATGCAATGATGTTCAAAGAACTTTCATTTAATGATATGAACTTTTTACTTCGCGAAAAATTACTAGTTCCAGGACAACACTTATTTGTTGATCCACAAGCAGCTTCTATACTTTCAAGAAGTAAAGTAAAATCATTCTTTTTGAATGGAGATCATTTAGAAAATTTCAAAAACTGTCTTCGTGAACAAGATTATAAGGGAACAGTAGTTGATGACCGCGATGATGTTATTGACAAAGATGAAATTAATTCTTCTTTTGAAAAGATGGAAGAACATCATGAAATGCCTCTTCGAAAAAGAATTATTAAAAGAGAACACAAAGATGAAGAGATAAACCCTCATGATATTGATTTTGGGAAGTGAAAAAATGGGTTTATTTGGAAGAATACTAAAAGGAAGTTCTGGAAAAGAAGGAGTTGTTGAAAAAGAACCTAAAAATAATCCAACTTCAAGCGTTGGAACTTTCAGAGTTGTTGATGTTTTTAATATTGCTGGAATTGGAGTAATTCCTGTTGGAGAAGTAATGTCAGGACAATTGTCTCGCGGAATGAAGGCAAATTTAAATGGAAAAATTGTTGAAATAAAATCAATGGAGATGAATCATCAACAACTTTCTGTTGCAAATATTGGTGCTAAAGTTGGAATGAGTTTGAAAGGTGCAAAAAAAGAAGATTTGCAAAAAGGACAAATAATTAAATTTTCAAGAGATCCTAAATCAGCTAGTGCTGGAGAAGCTCTTAGTGCGATGTTTGGTTAGTAAACAAGTTCTAATTTGTAATCGTCATAACTTTCGCCAAGTAAATATTTTACTTCGAATGCATTTATCATAGGTTTTTTGTATGAGGCAAAATCATCAATTGAAAGTCTTGGACAAGCTGTAGAAATATAAGCTCCAACTTTGATTCCAAGTAATTTTTCTTCTGATATAAAATCCATTACATAAATTTCTGCCTTTTTTCCACTTGAAATTAATTCTTTTTTTACTTTTTCTGCCAAGCTTATTTTACTTTGTCCTTGTTTTGTTGTTACAAGAATAGCATAACTATTAGCTTCTTTTGCTTTTTCAATTAAAAGTATTCTTTTTCTTAAAAAATCATTCTTTTCCTTATCAAGCTCACCAATTTCAAGAGTTAATGGGTTTGCTGTGATAACTTCCTTTCCTGTTGCAAAATGTACTCCAAGGGGATGAAAAAACCCATCTCCAATGTAAACAATTACATCTTCATTTGGAACTGCTGAGTAGTTACAACCAAGTACTTGTCCCTCACAAACTCTTTTTCCACAACTAGTAACACTTCCAATTTTTTTGTCTAAAAGAAGTTCTCTTATTTTTGGTAAATAATCAACAAATTGAATTGTTGTAACAACTCCAACTTTTTTTATTCCTTTTTCATTTAATTTTTCTGCTAATTTTTCAACAAATTCTTCAATTTTTGTCAATTTGTAAGCTAGTGGAGCATAAACTACTGGAAAATCATTCCCTTCAACAAAAGCATTATGTCCCAGGTGTAATAATGCATCGCAACCAAGTTGTTTTGCTTCTTCACTTTTAATATCACACGCACCAAAGGTTGGATCCATTGTAGTTATTACTTCAAAGCCTTCTGCTTCGAGGTCTTTTGTAATTCCTTCAACTTTTGTTTTCAGCCCTTCTGGTATTTGCAAAAGAATTTTTTTTGCTTT
>JABHJM010000032.1 GCA_018691995.1 Candidatus Iainarchaeum sp. | reverse complement strand
GATTAATAAAATATTCTACTTTTAACAAAAATGATCCTTGGGTATCATATTTTTTCATGAATTTTGAAGCTGCAATGCTTATTTTTTCAAGAGAATCTCTTCCAATTTTTTTTAGCATGTCAAGTTCTTCATCAGGAATAACAGCACTACTACGTTGTAAAGAAAGTTTTGTTCCAAGACTTTCTACTTCTTTACTAATATCTTTTATTGCAAATTCTGCATCAAAACTAGCAGTATTTTTTGCTTCTTTTTCTGCCTTTTCAAGTTCCCGAATATCAATCGAACAAGCAAGCATGTCAATTAATCTATTTGAAAGATTATGTGCTTCATCAATTATTGCAATAACGTCCCCTAACCCAAAACCAGCTTGTGCAATTATTCCTTCGCGTATTTCATCATTAAATAAATGGAAATAATCTCCAATTATTACATCTGCTTTTCTTGTTAGTTCTAAAGTTATTTCATAAGGGCACATTTCTTGTAAGAAACAAATTTCTTTTATTTCTTCATGAGATTTATTAAATTCTTTTAGTAAATGTATTTTTCTTTTTCTAGCAGCATTTTTTTGTTTTGGCGTATATCCTTTTGCATTAGTAAAAAATTTACATTGTTTATTTTTCTTTTTTTTCATACAAGCTTCATAAAATCCACTCGAATAATTTATTGAAGATAACATAGGGTCAATACACATGCTTCGTCTTCCAACAAGATCAACTGCTTTTACATTAAGTCCAAATTTTTCATTCATCAATTTAACTGTTTCAAGAACAATTTCATGTTGAGAAATTTTTGGTGTTATAAAAAATATTTTCTTTTTTTGTTCAAGAGCATGAGCAATTGCCGGCGCAAGACTAGATACCGTTTTTCCAAGTCCAGTTGGAGCATGTGCAAATAACACTTTTTTATCCGTTATTGCCTCTGCAACATCAGAAATCAACTTTTTTTGTTCCGCTCGAACAGCTTCATAGGGAAAATAGACTTTCATAAGAAAAAAAAGCTTGCACGATGTTATAATACTTTTTGAGGTAGTATGCCACTAAAGGAAATAATTAAAACTATTCGAATCATACTATTATTATGTCTACAGACATCAAGAGTGCAACAAGAACGACAGATGGTCAAAAGGAAATAAAGTTTTGGGCTGTAAAAGATGGAAAAACAGTAGCAATGTGTCGTCTAAAACTTGGCAATCAAGAAGCGTGGCTTGATACAATTACTGCTGATAAACGCTTAGCAACAATTACACGAGTAAGACAACTAAATATAATTATGGAAGCAGTTGAAACGTACTTAAAAAAACATAAACTTTCAATGCATGGCGAAACAAACCCACGATTTGCAAAATATTTAGAAAAACGAAAAGGATATACTTGTAAGAAACACCCATACATACCCGGAATGCAACCTAAAGTCAAAATGCATTATTTGCCAAAGTAGTTTATCTTAATTTTTCAACATCATTAACACAGAACATTACTTTGCCATTTTTTAATCCTTGTATAACTTGTTCTGCAACATCAAGTGCAACGTTTTCTTGTGCTTCTTTTGTACTAGCTCCAAGATGAGGAGTTGCAATAACACCACTATGTTCAATTAATTCTCTATTTGTTGGTGGTTCATCACTATAAACATCTAGTGCTGCAGCAATAACTTTTCCAGATTTGAGTGCATCAAGTAGGGCTTGTTCATTTATTACTCCCCCCCTTGCAACATTTAAAATTCGTACACCTTTTTTCATTTTGTCAAACTCGGCTTTGTCAATCATATTTTCTGTTTTATCATTTAAGGGAACGTGTGGAGAAATATAATCACTAGTTGTAATTAATTCTTCAAAAGTTGCCCTGGCAAAACCAAATTCTGCTAACTTCTCATCACTAACAAATGGATCATATACAATGATGCTCATTTCAAGTGCTTTTGCAACTAAGCCAACTTTACTTCCAACATTTCCAAATCCGATTAATCCCAAGGTTTTTTCTTTTAATTCTCGCCCTTTGAAACTTTTTCTATCCCAATCGCCATTTTTCATACTCTCATTACTATGAACAATATGTTTTGAAAGCATCATTAATAAGGTAAGAGTGTGTTCTGCTGCTGCATTAGTATTTCCAAATGGAGTATTTTCTACAGCAATTCCAAGTTCAGCTGCGACTTTCTTATCAATATTGTCTGTCCCCACACCAGCTCTTCCAACAATTTTTAATTTATCTCCTGCTTGTAAGATTTTAGCAGTTACAGTAGTGTCACTTCTAACAATTAGTGCATCATATTCAGGAATTATTTTTATTAATTCTTCTTCACCAAGCCCAACTTTTTCATTTGCTTCAATTCCATTTTTTTCAAGCATTTCTTTTACTTTTGAACTCATTTTATCCGATATCAATACTTTCATTTTTCCACTTCCATAATTGTTTGTTTTAATTCTTCTAAATATTCGCCTAATTCCTCAATTGTTAATTCTCCCATGTGAGGAATTCTAAAAGTTGAATCTTTTCCTTCACTAATTAATTTTTCGTTTAATTTTCGATAACCTGCATCAATAAAATATCCTTTTGGCATCATTTTTTCTTTTACTTTTTTCATATCAACTTTTTTTGTATTTTTTATACAAGTAACAGTATTTGACATATAATTTTCTTCTGCAAATAATTCAAATCCATTTTCTACTGCCCATTCTTGTGCTCTTTTTGCTAAACTTAAATGTCTTTCAAATCTTTTTTCAATTGTTTCTTTTTGTATTTCTCGTACTTTTTCTTGTAAGGCAAAAAGTAAACTAATATTTGGAGTATAAGGTGTTTCATTATTTTCCCAATTTTTTGCTAGTTCTAAAAAATCAAAATAGTATCCTCGCCCTTCAATATTTTTTGCTTTTTCAAGTGCTTTTTCACTAACACTTGCAAATGCTAAACCGGGCGGTAGTGCAAAACATTTTTGGCTACTTGTAATACAAACATCAATCCCTATTTCATCAACTTTAATATTTGCTCCTGCCATTGAAGACACAGCATCAACTAAAAGTAATGCTTCACTTTCTCTTACAATGCTTGCAAGTTCTGCTAAATGATTTGCAACTCCAGTTGAAGTTTCATTTTGAGTAATACAAATCGCATCGTACTCTTTTCCACTAACTACTTTTATGAGATCTTCTTTTTGAATTGCTTTTCCAGGTGTTATTTCTAAAATATCAACTTCTTTTCCGCATGCTTTTGCAATAGAAGCCCATTTTTTTCCAAATGCTCCAATAACACAAATAAGTACTTTTTCACGGACAAAATTTCTTATTGCCCCTTCCATTAAACCTGATCCTGAAGAAGTAGAAATTAAAACAGGATTTTTTGTTTGAAAAATCTCTTGTAAACCAATTTTACACTCTTTATAAAGTTCTCTAAATTCTTCACTTCTATGGCTTATCATATCTTTTTGAATTGATTTTTTAGTATTTTCATTAATATTTATTGGCCCAGGGATAAATAATTTCATTATGCTCACCATTAATGAACTTAGGATTGTGTTTAAAAAACAAATCTAAAAAAGAAAGGATTAAATAGGAAAAAAGAACTACTAATATTATGAATAAACGTGGACAGGGAACAATTGAATACATGCTCATTATGGCAATAATCTTGGTTATTGGACTTGTTGTTGTTGGATTAGTGTCTGGTTTCTTCTCTCCTGCCCAAGGAATTAATGAACAAGAATCAAGACTTTATTGGGCTTCTCAGCCTTTAGCAATTATTGATGGTTATGTGGACACTGATGGGAATGGAATTTTTGTTATTAGAAACAATGAAGCATATGATATTAATTTTTCAACAATTACAATAGATAGCGCGACAACAAATGTTTTAAGTGGAGCAGGAAAAAGTTTAACTAATGGACAAAAGTATAGTATGACAATCACAGGACTCACTCCTTGTACAAGTACTTCCCAATCATATTCAATTTCAATGGAATATATTACAAAATATGGAATTACAAAAAATACTTCTGCACACGGTTATGTTGTTTTTTGTGTACCCCAAATTAGTACATCTGGTACAACAACATCAACACCTGGGTCAGGTATTACTGTAACTGGAGATCCTGTTGCAGGAGCATTAATTCTTTGGGACTCGGGCGCTAGCGCTTACACAGCATCAAGCAAAACTGGAGACAATAATGGAATTGTAATCGATGGAAATACAATGTGTTTTAGTGGAACAAGTTGTGATGCTAATATTGATTGGAATGGAACTGACTTAGTACTGGCAGATCCGAACTAATTTTTAATAAATAATATTAAAAGAACCAATCATCTATTCCTTTTTATGGCAGCAAAAAAAGAAAGTGTAGAAATCAGCGATCAAGCAACTGAAGCGATTACTGATGCTGGAGAAAAAATTGCTAACACTATTGGAACTGTTTTTACTGACGAACGAATGGAATTTATTAAAGATTTATTTTTTCAATTAAAAGGCCCTTTGAAAAGAATACTTGCAATGTTTATTGTTTTTCTTTGTGTTGGAGCATTTTTTAGTATTCAAATTGTTGAATTTTTTAAATCACTTCTCCCAGAAGGAATAATGCTTGTTGCATTCTCACCTGTTGAAGTATTTTTTTCAATTATTTGGGTTGTAATTGCTTTTGCAGCAGTTTTTACTTTTCCACTTATCTTAGTTGAACTTCTTCGTTTTATTTCTCCAGCATTGTATGATAATGAAAGAAAACTATTAACTCGTGTATTTCCAATAAGTTTATTTTTATTTATTGTTGGAGCAATATTTGGAGTTAGCATAATGGCTTTTTTTGGATTAATATTTTTTGCTGATTTTGGAGTAACTTATGGAATACAAAATCTTTGGAGTCTTGGAGGATTGATTAATACAATGGCAATGGTTGCAATTGGTTTTGGAATTGCATTTCAGTTACCAATTATTGTAACTTTTTTAGTAAAACAAAAAATTGTTGAACTTGCTCAATTTAAAGCTGTGCGTTTACACATTATTGTAGCCTTGTTAATTATTTCAGCAGTACTTACCCCACCTGATATTATTTCTCAAATATTGATGGCTGTTCCACTCTATTTGCTCTTTGAGGGAACACTTTTATACCTAAAGGTATCTAATAAAGATAAAGAGGTGTAGATAAAAATGGCATTTTTAGGACCGGCAGAGATAGTATTAATTGTAGTAGTAATTGCTATATTTTTCTTTGGTAAAGATAAAGTACTTGATTGGGCACGAACAGCTGGACAAGCAAAAAAAGAATTCAGCGCAGGCACAAAAGAAGAAACAAAGAAGAAACGCAAAAAAACTAAAAAGAAAAAATAATTCTACTAATAATAAATTTGGGTACAAAAGTGCCCATTTTTCTATTTTTTTTAAAAAAAAACTTATTCTACTCTAAGAGACAACTGTCTTGTTTTTTTACCAAGGATATATTGGTAAGAATTATAGTGTTCTATTGCTGAAAGTAAAATAATGTGTTCTCCAGTTTCAATACTTATTTTTGGATAAATACTAAAGTATTGTACAACTTTTTCTCCAGGAGAAAGTTCTCCAAGATGTTTTGTTTTTGAATTAGTTCTTCCTTGCTTTTCAAAAGATAAATGATTTCCAAGAACAATATCAAAAGAAGTTAATCTTGCTTTATCTGAATCATTTGTAATTTGAACCATTAATTCAACAGGCGCCTTATTCTTTAAAACAAGCCTTAAAGGGTTCAATTCAGTTCTAACTTTAACCATTCATATCACTATAATACTCCTACAATAAAGGGTTTAAAAAACATCTTTTAATTTAAGCAAATAAAAGCACAAATCACCTCATAAAAAAGAAAGTAATTTAAATAAGAAGTACATTAGTTAGTAAATGGCTAAAACAGAAGTGGTAAGTTTATTGATAGCATTTTTCTATGCAATAATGAGCATAAGTTTGACTAGCTTGTCAAATTATTTTTTAACCCCTGCGCCAGACATGGCTTCACTTGGCGCAAGTGCATTATCAAATCCAATGGGTGCAATACTAGCTATGATGAGTGTTTATTTTGGTTCGTTCCTTCCACTTGGAGTTGGAATGATTCTTTTAATTGTTTTAATTGCAGTAGCATTAATCATTGCTCTTTTTGCAAATGAAAAAATTGCTCTTGGACTTATTGGAGCTACAAAGATTTTACTAGTCTATCTTGGAATAACACTTGCTTTTGTTTTAATGATAGAAGGAAGTATGCTAAAAAGCATGAGTATGATGGGTCAAGAAGCAACTCTTCCAATCGTAGGAACTATAATATTAATTTCAAGCATTATTGGTTTTATTATTTTCTTTATAGCAGCACTTGTTGTTAGTAAACCAAAAAGAAGAACTATTTTCCAAGACAATTAAAGCAAACACATAAATAGCAAAAAGAACACTTTATTTCCTAAAGATAAAGGTTATTATTTATGATTCCAGAAGCAGAACTTGTAAGAGGAGAATTTTTAATTAGACAATTAGACATGCCTCCAAGCATTGGTTTAACAAAAAAATCATTACTTCGTTGGGTTGCTTTGTCACTTGGATTAATTTCTAAAAATGAAAGTCGTGATAAAGGTTTTTTGGTTCTTGATGCTTTGTTTTATTTTCTTTTTACAAAAAAAACAAATCCTACAACTCTTGATATACAAGGGAGAATTAAAGAAAAAAATAAACTTGAAATGAGTGAAAAATTAATTCGGTATCATTTGAATCGATTAATTGAAACTAATATTATAAAAAGAAAAGGACTAAAATATAGCGTTAATCCAGCTCCAAGTTCTGAAAAACGAGATTCTTTAAAAGAAAGTTTTGAATATTGGTTTGCAAAAGAACTTAACAAACAAGTAGTAGAAGTTTCAAATGCCCTTGAAAAAATGCAAAAAAGCTATGAAAAAAAGTAATATTTATATAAGAAAACAACCTAATAGAATAGATCAAAATGAATAAATTTTTAAAAAATAACAGATATGCAATTATTGCAATTGTTCTTGTAGCCCTTGTTTCTTTTGCAATTGGTACTGCAGTTGATGTTACTGGCACTCCTGCAGCAGGAGCAACCCCAATTTTTGTTAGTGGAACCACATGGAATCCTTCATCTGTTTCTGGAGATGGAAATGGAATAACTTTTGATGGAAACACAATGTGTTTTGTAACTGGAACAGGCGCATGCGATCATAACGTGGATTGGAATGGAACTGATTTACTTTTACAAATTCCTTAATTAGCATAAAGCAAAAGTCTTAACCACTCATTTCAGAATTAAATTTGCTAATTGCTTTTGTAACTTCTTTTTCAATTAGTTTTTTGTTTGCACGAAATTTTGATGCTCGCATTAAAATATCCATTAATACAATGTTTCCTCGTTTACCAATTACTTTATGAGAATTTTTTGATAGTTTATTTTTTCCACACCCTTTTAGTGTTTTTGCAACTTTTTGTTCATACCATTTTGAAATTGCCAAAGCGTCAATAGTACTTTGCACCGAACCTTTTTTTCTTCTAAGATCTCGAATTAATTCTAAACAAAAGGGCCTTGTTTCTTTTATCCAAGATTGAAGTTCCATAAAATGTGCCTCATGTCTTTGTTCTGCAGCTGCATGTTTCGCAGCAAGTTTAGCAACTTTTTTAGCGTGTTTGAGTTGCTCACGTCTATTATGAGCACTACTTCCACCAAGGTGACATCCTCCAACTAATCCTTTAGGCATATTAAAAAAATAGTATTTTGAAGTTAATAAATGTTAACTAGTTTTATCTTAGTCTTATTGAATCAAGATTTCTTATAGCTGTTGAACTTAATTGATAACGATGTGCAACTGCTTTTGAAAATTCAACACTTCTTGTTGGATCTCCGTGATTTACAATTAGTTTTCTTGGTTTTGGCTTAAGTGATCCAACATAGTTCATTAATTGTTGGAAATCGCAGTGTCCACTAAAACCATCAATATTTTCTACTCTCATATTAATTTCTAGTTTTTTGGTTTTTCCATTATCACTAATTGGCATTGTTTTAAGTCCTTGTTGAACTTTTCGCCCTAAGGTTCCTTCAGCTAAATAACCAACAAATACAAGTGTGTTAGCTTTGTCATCTGCCATTTTTTGGAAGTATTCAAGTACTGGCCCACCATTCATCATTCCTGAAGTAGAAATTATAATTGATCCTTTTTCTTTTAATATTT
>JABHJM010000011.1 GCA_018691995.1 Candidatus Iainarchaeum sp. | reverse complement strand
ATATTTTTCCATTTTTTCAATTCCTTTAAAATAACATCATAAAAAATGCAGGATTTATTAGTGCAAATAAAGTTCCAAGAAAAATAAATGGGCCAAAACGAGGTAAATCACGTAATACAACAACACTTCTGATTCCATTTTTTTTAAGAAGTGAAATTTCTTTATCTCCAAGCAAACTTTTTCCTTTCAACAATTTTAATATTTTTTTATTATTGTGTTCACAAATAACTTCATCTTCTTCCATTTTTGTTAAAGGTACTTTCTTTTCAAAAAATTCTTTTTTAATTCCTTCTTGTAATCCAATAAAAAGCATTCCAAGTAAAAATGGAAAACCAACAAATAAAACAAAACTACTTCCAATCAATCCACTTTGAAACATTACAACAAAATAAGCAATTATTGCAATTCCTAAAAGTGCAGCACTTCGTAGTCCTTCTTTATTATCTTCAAGTTTAATTCCAACCCGGGCATACTTGATTGAATAAAACACTGAATAAAAAATCATTGAGCTTATTGCTGCAAAAAAACCAAGAGTGATTAAAAAATTTAATTCATTAAATGGATTGAGTAAAGCAATTCCAGTAAACATTTTTACATCCCCTCCTCCAATTTTTCCAAGTTTATAAACTACAAATAATAAAACAAAAATTATTGCTCCGCTTGCAATATTAAAAAATTGTAATTGAATAAGACTTAAAATTATTCCAAGAATGATCATAGGGTAAGTTATCCAGTCATAAATATAACCCGTTTTTGCATCAGTCGCTCCGCCAACAAGTGTTCCAATAAAAAGTGCTGCTTGTTGAACTAGTGTTATCATTCTAGAATTAAGTTATTAGTAGTTAAAAGTCTTTGTTTTTATTTCAACCTAAATTTTTTCTTCATTGCTTTTTTCCCTTGGAATTGTTGCATCATTTTTCCAAGATCTTGTTCACCCATTGTTTTCATGCTTTTTTCATTCATTCCACGAAACTTTTTGAACATCTTTTTCATTTTTTTAAATTGTTTAATAAGTTCACGAATTTCTTTGTCATCTTTTCCAGCGCCACGAGCAATTCTTTCAATTCTACTTCTATTTAACAAATCAGGTTCAAGTCTTTCTTGTTCTGTCATTGAATCAATAATAATTTTGAAAGATTCCATTTTTTCTTGCCCCATTTCCATAGCTTCTTTTGGAATTTTTGCCCCAAATCCAAGCATTCCAGCAACTTTTCCAAGTGAACCCATTTTTTTAGTAGCTTTTAATTGTTCATAAAATATTTTAAAATTAAAATTTCCTTTCATTATTTCTTCAGGGTTAATATTTTCCATTTCAATTTCTTTTGCTTTCTCAAGTAAACCTTGTAAATCCCCATAACCCATTATTCGACTTAAATATCGATCGCCATCAAATCCTTCAAAGTCATCAACTTTTTCTCCAGTTGAAATAAAGTAAACACTAGATCCAGTTTCATTACAAGCAACAAGTGCTCCCCCTCCTTTACTTGATCCATCCATTCTTGTAATAATTACTCCGTTAACTCCAACTGCCTTGTGGAATGCTTGTGCTTGTTTTTTTGCAAGACTTCCCATGTCCGCTCCAATTATAAGCCATTTTTCTTCTGCCCCAAGAGCTTTATCAATTTCTTGTATTTCACTCACAAGTTCTTCATCAAGTCCACTTCTTCCTGCAGAATCGCAAATAATTAAATCATGTCCTTTGAATTTTTTTACACCTTCACGAACAACTTTTGCAGCACTTTTTTCTCCCTTAATTCCAAAGAAATCAACACCAGCAGTTTTCGCATTTGTTTGTAACTGTTCATATGCAGCAGGTCTAAAAGTATCGGCTGCAATTACTCCTACCTTTTTCCCTCTTTTTTTATAATAAAGTCCAAGTTTTCCAGCAGCAGTTGTTTTTCCCGCACCAAATAAACCACACAAAAGTATTTTTTTAGGGTCTTTTGGAGTTTTTTCTCCACCAAGAATTTCTACAAGGGCATCATAGGTAACTTTGACAATATGTTCACGTTGGCTCATTCCACCCTTTGGTTCTTCAAAGGCTTTTTCTTCTATTTTTTTAGAAACAGCAAAAACAGTGGTAGGATCGACATTTGAACCAATTAAAGCTCTTTGAATTTCTTTAACTACTTCCTTAACAGTTTCTTTGTCAATTGCCCCAGCACCCTGGATTTTGTCCATGGCCTTTCTAAGAGTATCTCCTAGTCCCATTAGACAATTACAAAGGAAAAGTATTTTAAACCTCAAAAAAGATAATATTTCAGGAGGTTTTTTATGTTATTACTTGGAACAATGGAACTTTTATTTATAATAGGAATTCCTGTATTAATCCTAATAATTTTAGCAGTTATACTAATTGCAATATATAATTCACTTGTAGTTACAGAAAAGCAAGTGGACAATTCGTGGGCTCAAATTGATGTTCAATTAAAAAGAAGAGCAGATTTGATTCCAAACTTGGTTGAAACTGTTAAAGGTTATGCAAAGTTTGAACAAAGAGTTCTAACTGAAGTAACAAAAGCAAGAACTGCAATTCTATCGGCAAAAACACCAAAAGATGCAGCGAAAGGGGACAATATGTTAGCTGGAGCATTAAAAACAATTTTTGCTGTTGCTGAAAGTTATCCCGCATTAAAAGCAAATGAAAGCTTTTTGAAAATTCAAGAAGAACTTTCAAGCACAGAAAATAAAGTTGCTTTTGCTAGACAATTCTACAATGATATGGTAATGAAATGGAACACAATGATTGCAACATTTCCAACTAGTATTGTAGCAGGAATGTTTGGGAAGAAAAAAGATAGAGAATTCTTTGAAGCTAATGAAGCAGAAAAGAAAAATGTTAAAGTTGATTTTTCAGATTTGAGCAAGTAAGCTCAAATCTAAATTTCTTTTTTTTAGTAAAGTATTTATTCTCTTTACTCTAATTATTTGTATGGATTTTTATTCACAAATTTCAAAAAATAACAAAAAGACCTATCTTTTGTTTTTAATGTTTTTT
>JABHJM010000026.1 GCA_018691995.1 Candidatus Iainarchaeum sp. | reverse complement strand
CCAAAAAAATTCAAAGAAGCATTTGGCTTTCCACTTAAAAGAGAATTAACTAAATCATTAATGACTTATATCTTTTTGATTATGGGGATTGTTTATTTTCAATATTGGTATGCTTTTTTAGTAGTTTATTTGATTGTAAGATTTTCTTCACTAAGAAGATACAAATTCAATTTAATCGATTTTACTTCATTTGTTGTATTGTGGTTTGTACGTGATTTAATGATGCCTTTTGTTGCAACATATTATTTTTTGAAATTTTACACAAAATTAAAGTGAATTATAAAGTTTAACAAATTCATTAATTTTTTCTTTCCACAAAAAGGTATCAGCATACTTTTTTGCTTTTGCGAGGTCATATTTTCCTTTTATTGCTTTTGAAAGTTCTAAAGAAGCGTCCTTTCCATCGAAGTTAACAATCTGTCCACTTCCTTTCTTTACAAATTCTTTGTAAGTGGGAATTGAATTTAGAATTGCTTTACAATTGTAATGCATGCATTCAACTCCTCCAATTCCAAAGCCCTCATATTTTGATGCAGAAACAAAGTATTCTGATTTTGAATATAATTTTGAAAGCCGCGAATCATTAACATCGGTCAAGATTTCTATTTTTTCTTCAAGATTTTTTTCTTTTATTTTTTGTTTGATTTGGGGTAGTAAATTGTCAAAATCTCTTCCAACAAGTCTCAATTTGTAATTAGTTTTAATTTCACTAAAAACATCAATTAATCTTTCAACATTTTTGTTTTTTGAAAATCTTCCAACACGAAGAAATGAATTCTTTTCTTTTTTTCCCTTTGGTTCTGACGAATTAAACCCTGGTTCGATTAAAATAACATTTTTTGTGATTTGTTCAAACTTTTTTTTATCTTGTTTACTTATTGCAATTATTTTATCAGCATTTTTTAGTAACAACCTCTCAATTATGTAGAAGTAAAGCTTTTTTATTCCACTAATATTTTGTGTATGGAAAATTCCGCCATTTGTTGAGATAATAATTTTCTTTTTGTGGATAAATTTTGTTAACAAAATCATGTCTGAGAAAAAACCAATTGAATGTATGTGAATAATATCATAATTTTTTATTATTGAAAAGGGGGTAGTTGAAACTTTATAATATTTTAAATCAAGAAATGGAATTCTAAAGATTTTTGTTTTTCCCTTTGTTTCAAACTTTTTTAATTTCTTTTTATCTGCTCGATTTAGGGTAAGAACATCACTTTCAATTTTCTTTTTTTGTAACTCTGTACAAAGATTGTCAATAACATCTTCTACTCCGCCAAGAGCTGGCCAATATCTGTTTGTAAAATGTAATATTTTCATTTTTTCACCTCATTGAAAAAAGGAATATTTAAAATTGAAAATTTTAATGAATTCATTTTTTCACCATTCCCCAGATAAGTCCAGTTCCAAAAACAACACTTCTAAGTATTAGTAAAGGCATGCTTGCAAGTGCCACTAGTTTGTCTTTTTTCCAGGCTAGATTGAATAATTTTGTTCCAAGAACAATGTGTGTTGCTAAAAATAAGCCAAAAAAACAACCAAAAATAACATTAAAAATCATCAAAATAAGGCTTAAAATCATTAAATAAAAGAGAATTATCTGAAATTTAAGTGCCTGTGGGGTGTAAGAATCATTGAGCATCTTTTCTTTGTGGCCCGCGTACATCTTGGGTCTATAGTATGCACGAAAAAACTTTGTTTTCAAGTATTTTCTAAGAGAATGGGGGTGAATGTGATATACAATCGCTTTTGAATTAAAAACAAGTTTCCATCCCTCTTTCTCGACACGATAACTTAGTTCAGGATCTTCGCCAGAAGCAATTGGAAAGCTTTCATCAAATCCTTTTAGTTTTTTGAAAACTTCTGCACGATAAGCTGCACTATAACTTCCAACCCAATCAATATCTTTTGCTGCTTTCATTCTCTCATATCTTTCTTCAATTTCAATTTGGCTAAATCTAGCAACAAGTTCTTTTTGTTTTGTTTTATATGCTCCTTGCACTCCGCCAACTTTTTTATCGCTAAAAGGTTTAGTCATTTCGCTAAGCCAATTTTTGTCCGGAGTACAGTCACTATCTGTAAAAACAATTATCTCTCCTTTTGATTTTAATGCTCCAAAGTTTCTTGCTTTGGCAGGTCCACCATTTTTTTTCTTAAAATATTTTATTAATTTATATTTTTTTACAATTTTTTCTGTATCATCGGTGCTTCCATCATCAACAATAATTATTTCAAAGGGTTTTATTGTTTGTGAAGATAATGATTCAATTAGAGTTGGTAAATGTTTGGCTGCATTATAACTTGGAATTACTACTGAGGCTTTTAATTTAGTCATTTATTTTCACTTCTTCCTAAAAGTTACAACTAATTCTTCTCTTAGACTTTTTGGCAAAAAATAATCACTTAGTCCTCTGACTTTAAAGCTCCAAGGATTGTCACTTCCTTCACTACTTTCAATATCATAACTCATTGCGCTATAATCAACAACTTCAAAACCATTACTAACAAATAATTTTTTTAATTCATCCCAAGTAAAAAGAGAAAAGTGAATTGGGGTTTCATTATTATGAAAAATTCTATTAATTAAACTTGTTTTGTTTGGAGTTGTAATAACAACCACTCCTCCTTTTTTCAAGATCCTATTTGATTCTTTAACAAAAATTTCTGGCTTTTTTAAATGTTCAATTAGTTCTCCAGCAATTATTGTATCAAACTCATTCGCTTTGTAAGGAAGTTTTTTTTCAGCACTTCCAATTTTGTAATATTTTTTACTTGCTCCTTTTTCAAGTTCAATATCAAAGCCATATACTTTGTTTCTGCCATGTTTTTTCAAAATTACTTTATGTAATGTACATGCATAACAACCAATGTCTAAAACATTTCCATTGAGCTTGTCTAAAATGTATTCAACTCTATTCATAGGACCACAAAAGTATTTTTTTTGTTATACTTATTCTTTTCCATCCAACTCAGTCGAGTGTTTATGTATGTAAGTATTCACACTTGCAAGTTCATCAATTGTTCCAGCGTCAAGCCAATGTTTTGTAAGTTTTGTGGCACTTAATTTTCCTTGCTTGATATAATGATTGTGAATATCAGCAATTTCAAGTTCTCCACGAGCACTAGGTTTTAGTCCTTTGATTATTTCAAAAACATCTGGGGTGTAAAAATATACTCCAATAACAATTTGATTTGTTGGAGGATTTTTTGGTTTTTCAATTACCTCTGTTACTTTTCCATCATCATCAAATACAGCAACTCCTGCACTCATTGCTTCTTCTTTTGTTCCTTCATATAAAAGAACTTTTGATTGATCTTCGCTTGATTCAAATTCATTTGCAGCTGTCTTAATGCTTTCAAATAAAATATTATCTCCATTTATTGAAACAAATTTGCTATCATGTGCAAAATCAGAAGCAAGTCCAATTGCTTGAGGTAATCCTCCAGCTTCATCTTGGACTTTAAAAGTAAAATTTACTCCAAAATCTTTTCCTGAACCAAGGAGTTTGAAAACGTCTCCAGCATGGTCTTTTCCAGTGATTACTAAAATGTCTTTTATTCCTGCACTTTTTAGTGTTTCGATTGGATAGTATATCATTGGTTTATTGTATATTGGTAACAAGTGTTTGTTTGTTACGTTTGTTAGGGGTTGTAGTCTTGAACCAGTTCCTCCAGCTAATATTACTCCTTTTAATGTCATTTTTTCGCCTCCTTTAATGGTTTCCACCATTTTTCATTTTCTTTGTACCATTTTATGGTCTCTTTCAAACCTTGTTCAAAATCTCGTTGTGGTTTCCACCCGAGTTCTTTTGTTATTTTTGAAAAATCAATTGCGTATCGAAAATCATGGCCTTTTCTATCTTCAACATATTCTATTTTTTCTTCTCCAACTCCAAATTCTGCTAAAAGCATTTTTGTAATAGTGATATTTGTTAATTCTTCATCTCCTCCAAGACAATATGTTTCTCCAACCACTCCGTTGTGCAAAATTAAATCGACACCTTCTGAATGATCGTCTACATGTATCCAATCTCGAATATTTTCTCCTTTTCCATAAACTCCTACTTTTTTTCCTTCAATCAAATTTGTAATAAATAAAGGAATTAATTTTTCTGGAAATTGATATGGTCCATAATTGTTTGAACAATTTGAAATTGTTATTGGCAAGCCATGGGTGTGAAAGTATGCACGCACGAGATGGTCAGATGATGCTTTTGATGCAGAGTAAGGTGAGCGCGGGTCATAGGGAGTATTTTCAGTAAATTTTCCCTCCGCTCCAAGTTCTCCAAATACTTCATCTGTTGAAATATGGTGGAATCTTTTTTTACCATTTGCAAGTGCACTATCAAGCAAAGTGTGAGTTCCAACAATATTTGTCATAATAAATTCTTTAGAATTTTCAATACTTCTATCAACATGACTTTCAGCAGCAAAATGAACAACAGCATCAACATCTTTCATTACACTATCGACAAGTGTTCGATCACAAATATCTCCTTCTACAAAAGTATACCTTGAATCGTTTTCAACTGATTTTAAATTTTCTTTATTTCCAGCATAAGTTAATTTGTCAAGATTAATAATTTCATAGTCTTTATATTTTGCTAAAATGTGTAGGATAAAATTTGTTCCAATGAATCCACATCCGCCTGTAATTAATAATTTCATTTTATCACTCCCAACTAATAATAAAATAATGTTTTTTGTTTATAAAGGAGCTTTGGTACAATTGTCCTAAAAAGATTTATAAGTGCTTTAGAGGTAACTCTGTTATGGGAAAAATACTAATCGTTGGAGCAAATGGCTTTCTTGGTAATGTTGTTTTAAAATATTTTGGCGAACGAGCAATTGGGATGGATATGTGCCCTAGTGAAAATATATTAGCAATTGATATTACAAAAAAAGAAGATGTGGAAAAAGTTTTTGTGGAAAATGAGATTTCTGATTGTATTGATTTTGCAGGAATCTCTTTACCAACAGTTTGTGAAGAACAACAAGATCTTGCTTATAAAGTAAATGTGAAAGGGCAAAAAAATATTTTAGAAGCTTGTTCAAAAAATGGTGCAAATTATTATTATTCTTCAACAGTTCGTCTTTATGATGCAAATGGTGAAGTTGCAAATGAAGAAACTCTGGTAAAAGAAACTAATTATTATACAAAAACAAAAATCTTGGCAGAAGAACAAATAAGAGAATTTTAT
>JABHJM010000012.1 GCA_018691995.1 Candidatus Iainarchaeum sp. | reverse complement strand
TTTAATGTTGAAAAAGCAAACCAACCAGTTAACACTGGAGGAAACTTAAACTATTGGAATGGAGCTGCAAAGAGTATTGACTTTACTGGAAGTTATGCAGTTAACGTTTATAACGACACTGCTGATTCACGAATTGATGGAACCGATTATGGATTTGAATGGAGTGATATAACTCAAAATGGAACACTATATCTAAAAACATTCTTTTACACTCCAACAGATAGTACTTATACTCTTGTTGCAGATAGTGGAAGCTTTTGGACACCTGATGAAGAGTTTAATGATAATGTACCCCTTCGTGGAATTAAAGGAATGAGTTATAATTCTCAAGCTAATAATTCTAAAGTAGAAACACTTCAAGACATATTTGACTTTGTTCAAAATGGAGATATTTGTGTAAGTAACGATGGACAAACAACAAGCTTTTGGTGGAATGAATATGTACTAGCAAATACTATTGGAATGAACGATAGCCAATACAATAAAGAAGTTGCACTTGCTGGTTCTAGTTAAATACAAAAAAGCTTTTATATCACAAAAGTATTAACTTGATGTATGTTAACACTTACTGCACTAATTCCTTTTTTTCTTGGACTTAGCGAACTACCCGGAGACATGACTTTTGTTTTAAAAATATTTGTTTTAATGACAATAATTGCTTTTGTAACACAACATCTTGGAAAAGGACCACTCGCAGTACTTGTTATTGTTGTACTTTCATGGTTTATTGTATTCGATTACTTTAGATTTTTTGGAGGAGTATATGTACTTTACATGGCTGTTACCCTTGGCTTTAGTGGAATACTAATTGATTTCTTCTTTGTTAACCCAGGATCTGGACAAGCAAATGAAGGTGGAATATCCAATGGAAAAGACTTTGCGGCTAGACAGTCGCAAATACAAAGGATGATGAGGCGTTAAGATGAATAATAATGGACACCTACTATTAATAATTTTAATAGCAATGATTGCTGTTGTATTTTTACTGCCTGTATTAATGTATTTTTCTCCAATAATTAACATTATTATTAGAATAATATTAGTATTTTTAATTATTTCAACAGTACGAGGATATCTTGGAAGTAGCATAATTACACTTATTATTTCAGGAATACTCATCTACTTTTTAGTAATCAAATGGTGGTGGGTAGGAGCTAGCGTTTCGTTTGCAATAATGCTAATGGCATTTGGAGTGTTTGGAGTAATTGTATGGGGGCTTGGAACTACTCTCAAAAAGTAGTAAAGGTTAAGTTTATTACCAACAATGAACAGAAATATTAGAGTGATATAAATGGCATTTGATTTCATAGCAGCAATAAGTGGACAAAATTTTGCAATGAGCTTTGCACTTTTACTTTTAATTGTTTATTTCTTATGGTTCTTTTCATGGGGAAAAAAACAAGTTGGAACCAAACTTGGAATACTTCTTGCAATATTTTTAACATATTTAGTATTTGTACTATACCCTGAAATGATTTGGGTACCATTTATTTTATTTATACTAGCAACTTTTGGAAAAGAATATCTTGAAAGAGTAAAGGTGGCATAATCAAATGGACTTTGTTAATTTCTTAATTTCAATAGTTATTCTTGGAGTAGCAATTCAATTCGGAGAACTTTGGATTGTTCTTGGAGCTGCCGCCATTTTAATTGTTGCTTCAAAAGATATCAAAGCAAGCGTCTTATACATAATTACTATTGGTTCTTTGTATTTTATTAATAGCACAGGACTAAAAGAATACTGGTTATTTGCATTACTTGGATTAATTGTCCTTGGATATTTAATGGGACTTGGAAACGATGCCCAACCAGCTGACCCTTACGCTGGACTACTTGGAGGAGACATGGGAGGAATGGGAATGTGAATTATTATTCAATTCTCGCTTTCATCCTAATTGGAGTACTTCTTTTTTATGTTAAACTGGGCTGGCTTGGACTAATATTTATTTTACTAGCTATTGTTGCTGGATTTTATGATCCTGCAAAAAAAGGAGCAAAAAGCGCATGGGAAGAAATGGATAAAGCCCAAGGCGAATATCCTTCTGGAAAATTAAAAGAATATGCAGAAACTACAATTGGGCTAGCAACAAGTGAGGCACTTCGAAAACCAAACGAAGGACTTAACACTAAAGCATTTGTATCAAAAGCACCCACTGTATCAAAAAGTTTTTTCTCACAAATAAAAGATTTATTCAAATAATTATTTTGATTTAAGTTCTGTTAAAATTTGTCTATTTGTTTCTAAAATTTTTTCCATTATTTCCATCATTGCTGTTGTTCTTGCACTAATATCAATTGTTTTTTGTTCAATTTCACTAATTTTTACTTTCAAAGAAGCATCAACATTTGTTGGATTTGAAACTACTTTTTTAACTTCTTCAACTTTTTTATTCATTTCATCAAGTTTATCTGCATGATCATTTAACATTGTGTGAGTTGCTGTTTCATGCAATTCTGTTTTTTCTCCTTGTGCTGCGAATTCATTTTGCATTGTTTCAATTTTTTGATCAGCATCTACAGCAGGAATTGTTTGAACAACCTCTGCTTTTTGAGGAGCCTTTGCAACAACTTTTCCACTTGTAACATTTGCAATAATTTCTTTTGCCTGCGCCTCTTCAATTCCAATATCTTTTAGAGTTGAAACAATTGTTTCTTCATCAATATTTGAAGTAAGCATTCTTTTTACTGTCTCATTAATTATTTTTTCATCAACCATTTCACACCACTTACAATTTTATTTTCATATTTCTAGCCATCACACTAATTTTCTTTCTTCTTTCATCCAACTGGTCCAAATTAGATTCTAATCTTCTAACCGTTGCTTCCATCCTTCCTTTCTCTGAAGCAGACAACCTTGAAGACAAAACTGTTTTTCTTCTAGATAATTGTCTTATTCCAGATTCATGCGATCTTTCAATTAACCTTAATGCTTCTCTAAAATTTCGCCTAGCAGCATTTAACACTGTTGCGTTTGATACATTTGAAGAAATTAATCTTTCAACATGACGCACCTGTTTGTGCCCAACTCTCCCTGTAATCATGCCCATACAATCATAACAATGAGTGTAAAAGTAGTATAAAATCCTTTCTCTAGGAAAGAAATATATAACTGAATTGCCTTAATAAGTAAGAATTTTTTGTGATAAAATGAATTGGAAACTTGATTTTGGCCCATGGACTAGTATAATGGAAGGAAAGTTTCGTGGACATAGCATTGAATTACTTGAAAATCCAGAACACTTCTTTTTAACAATTATTTATGATGAACGAGAAGGGAAAAAAGTAGGAGCTTTGATTGAAGGACATAAAGCTTTAGTTGCAAAGGGAAGTGCTGAAAGCTTTATACAAACCTTACCAAAACCTGCAATGCTTGTAGAAAAAACTCTTGGAAATGACACTTTCAAATTATTTTTTGTATCCACCGAATCTATTTATGTTGATTTTAAACAAGAAGATTACCTGCGTGATGTTGATCGAATTGTAAGAAAAGGGCTTGATGACGCAAATACTGTTAGCGGACTTGCACGAGCTAGTTCACTTCAATTAGTTGATATTGAAATGAGTCCAGAATCATCATATTCTCCTGTTCTTGGAGATCCATTTACAACAAGAGCACTTCTTAGCGGACTTAAAAAAAGCGCACTTGAATTAATCGATGTTGGGGGACGAGGAGAAATAGTTCACTCAAAAACATTTATTGCACTTGGATTAAATAAGAAAAGAGAAATTATAAAAGAAAAAACAATTAATTTGTTTAAAACAATTATTACTGGAGAAGAAAAACAAAGACTTTATGCAACATATATTCTAGCAGAAAACTTCCTACTAGATAATCGAACAGGGATTATTCTTGATGATAGTAATTATTTTTCTGGTCTTGCAACACCTTCACAAAACGAATTACGCTTGCGAGAAGAACTTGTCGAGTATGAACCTTCTGGTTTTCCTGTAAAAAATTTTACTGCTAAAACTGATTTAAAAGTTTCACTTGGAGATGCTGATCTTCACTTATTAATGCAAATGCTTGGAGTTGGAGATGAAGAGTTTGCAAAAAAGTTTGCACTTGATGCATTAAAACAGAGTCATAATACTCCAGAAGAATTAATTGAAAAAATAAATGGAATGAGTGAATTAAATGATTTTCAAAAATTAAAAGCTGAAAGAATTACACAAATAATTAAACAAAACTATTCAGAACTTTTTGGAAAAAGCATTACTATTGCAGAGTTGACAAAAAAATGGCCTGGAAACCTTGGGCGTGCAACTATTATTAATACAAAAGAACTCTCGACTGATGAAAAAATAATTTTTGTTCAAACAATCTTGCGTTTACTTGACAAGGAAGTAAAAAATGAAAGAAATGATCGTGTAATGTTTTTTATTCCAAAAGCTGATAGAGAATTATCTACTGGACTTGAAAAATTAACAGGAGTTATTAATCGACTTGAAAGTCTTGGAATTGGATTTGTATTTGGAGCAAATAATTTTATGCCACAACTTGATGACAGCATTACTGCAAGAATGAATGTTGTTGGTGGAAATGATGTTGCTATTGCAATTAAGGGTGATAAAAATTATCGAGTACTACTAAGACCAAGCCTTAGTGGAAATCCATCTTATTCATAAAAAAAGTTTTTTTTAAAACTTAGGCTTCAACTTTTTTATCTTTTGATTTTTCAATCATTTCTTTTACTTGAGATAAAGTTGCAAACTCTAAAGGATTAATTGAATCAATCACATACTTTAATTCTTTTACTTCTTCTTTTGTTGCTAACCTACTCTGTAAATCTTCAACCTGGGCTTCAAGCAAAGCAACTTGTTGTTTTAAAGATGAAACTTGCTCTGAATCAATTTCTTCTCCACTTGATTGTGGATTAAGAGTAATTTTTTCATCAAGAGTTTTTATTTTTTTATTTAATACAATTAAATTTCGTCCTAAAATCTTTTCATTTCTAACAATATACTTTATTTTTTGGGTCATTAGGAGAATACTTGAATTAAGTGCTCGTATATCTGCTCCAATCCCCCCACTTGCTGCTCTTGGCGGAGCTCTCTTGGTTCTACTTGGCCTTCCCATTAATATCAACTCTAAATGCGCTTCCTAGCTACTATTAAATAAGCTTTGATACTTAAAAATTTATGGTATGAAAAAAGCACAACTTTTAGATGTTACTTATTCGGATAACGAAAAACGCTCAATTATACAACTATATTTGTATAATAAAAAAAAGGGAGAATTTTGGTTAAAAGATGAAAAATTTAGACCTTATTTATTTGCTTCATATAAAAATGATGAAAAAGAAAGTATTGATTATTTGAAAGGATATTCTTTTGGAAATGAAGAAAATTTCAAAGTAGCAGATGTTATTCCAACAAAAATGAAGGTAAATGGCGAAGGTATCTTAAAAGTTGAATTTGATAAGGTTACTCATTTAGTTCAAGCTAGAAAAGAGCTTTCTGAGATGGATTTTGGAAAATATGAATATGATATTGTATTTCCAAAAAGATACTTGGTTGATCGTGATTTAGAACCTGGAAACTTTGTCGAATATGAAGAAAAAAATGGAACTATAAAAAGTGTTAAAAAAACTGATGGAGAATTTAATGTTCCAATGGTTGCTTTTGATATTGAAACTTGGGCTGGAAACAAATTTGGAATTGGACTTGAAGAAATTATTATGAGTGCTACTCTTGATGATAACAAAGCAAGAATTGTATCACATAATACTAAAAAAATCAAAGGACTTGAAATGAAAGATAATGAAGAACAATTAATTAAAGTAATTGAAGAAGAACTAAACCACTACCCGATTATTGTTACTTATAATGGAGATAATTTTGATTTTCCTTATGTAAAAGATCGAGCAAAAAAAATGGGAACTACTTTTGAAATAAATGGAAAAGGAATTAAATCAAAAAGACACGGACTTGATAATGCAGTTGAACTACATGGAAAGCAACACATTGATGCTTATCAAATAATGAAATTTTTACAACGAACCGGATCAGTAAATATTGTAAAACTTGATCTTGAAAATGTTAGTGATAAGGTCTTTGGAATCAAAAAAGAAAAAGTTACTCCTAGCGAAGGAAATGATGCTTGGAAAACAGGAAATGGACTTAAACGTTTTGTTGAATATAACAAGATGGATGCTGATGTAACTCTTCGCATTGCAAAAGATTTTTTACCACTTTTTATTGAAATTTCAAAATTAACTTCACAAACTTTGCAAACTTCAACACGCGCTAGTACTTCAATGATGGTTGAGGACCTACTACTAAAAGAAAGTTTTAAACGAGGAGAAGTTGCGCCCAATAAACCAAAAGAAAATCAAGTACGTTCTAGATTAAACAATCCTATTAAGGGCGCTTTTGTAAAAGAACCTCTTGCTGGACTTCATGAAAACATTGCCGTTCTCGATTTTGCGTCTTTGTATCCTTCAATTATTGTTTCTCATAATATTTCTCCTGAAACAACTAATTGTTCTCATAAAGAATGTGAAAAAAATAAGAGTCCTGATGGAACAATCTTTTGCACAAAAGAAAAAGGAATGTTTCCAGAAATTCTTGAAAAAATGTTAACTAAAAGACTTAAATTAAAAGCGGAGTATAAGAAAAAGAAAACTAAGGGAGTGGATGATAAGATCTTATTTGCAAAACAATGGGCTCTAAAAATTATTTTAAATTCTGCTTATGGATACCTTGGTTATGGAAGAGCAAGATGGTATTCAAGAGAAAGTGCTAGTGCTACTACTGCTTGGGCAAGGCAATATATTCACGAAACTATTGACAAGGCAAAAGAAGCTGGATTTGATGTTTTATACGGAGACAGCATAACAAAGGATCGTTTTGTTACTATTAAAAATCCACAGGGTTTAATTGAAATAAAAAATATTGAAGATTTTTATAAAGAAGTTAAAGATTTAGCTTGGGAAAGAGGAAACAAAAAATTAAAACATCCAAAAAACTATTTTGCATTATCAGTTAATCCAAAAACAAAAAACGCTGAATGGAAAGAAATAACTGCAATTATTAAACATAAAACAAACAAAAAAATCTATAGAATAAATCAAAAGTTTGGAGAAACTATAGTAACAGAAGACCATTCACTCCTAACAGAAATTAAAAATGGTTTCATTGAAACAAAACCAAACAACATGAAAAACAAAAAGATGTATGCTATTCAAAAAGTACCAAAATCAAAAAAACTTGAAGAAATTGATCTCTTTGAATTTGTAAAACACTACAACTACATAAGAAGATACAAAAATAGAACAAAAATAAGTCAATGGCACACTGATGGAAAATATATATGGTTTAGTTTCACTAATCAGAAAAATCAAATAAAGATAAATAGGAAGATAACTGTTAAAAGTAAAAAATTTGAATCCCTATGCAAATTGCTTGGAGCATATGTTGCTGAAGGGAGTGCAACAACAATTAAAACTTGTAAAACAAAAAGTGGAGCTAGTCTTGCTTCTTCTGACATTAAATGGTTAAAAGAGCTAGAAAAAGATTATCATAAATTATTTATTAATGCAAAAACTTGCATTATTCCTTCAACAAAAAAAGAAAGAACTATTAATTATGACAATAAAACTATAACTTATACTGATAACACCCACAAATTACAAATGATGAATGAAACAAGCGCCCAATTATTCAGTTGTTTATGTGGACAAAAAAGCAATGGAAAAAAATTACCAACGTTTATTTTTAATGTTCCTGATAAATACAAAAATGCCCTACTAAAAAAAGCGATCGAAGGAGATGGAAGCCACAGTGTTAACAAAAAACTAGGATATACTAAAAAATATATAAAAAATAATTTCCAATACACTACAAACTCCTTGGCATTAATATCTGGAATTTCATTATTGCTAAAACAATTAAATCTAAATTTCTCAATCCAATATAGAAAAGAAAAGAAATCATACACAATTAAAACTTCAACAAAAAATAATTCAAGAATTGAAACAAAAATAACAAAAGAAACGTATTCTGGAGATGTTTATGACTTGAGTGTAAAAGATAATGAAAATTTTATTGAATCATGTGGACAAATATTACTGCATAACACTGATTCAACATTTTTGTTAATAAATGATAAAAACAAAAAAGATGTTGAAAATTTCTTAGAGAAGGTTAATGCTGAATTGCCTGGAACAATGGAACTTGAACTTGATGGATATTATAAACGTGGAATCTTTGTAACAAAAAAAGAAGGTGGAGCTGCAAAGAAAAGATATGCTTTAATGGATGAAAGTGAAAGATTGAAAATTGTTGGATTTGAATATGTAAGACGTGACTGGTGTAATCTTGCAAAAGAAACCCAACGCCGTGTTATTGAATTAGTATTAAAAGATGGAGAACCAGAAAAAGCTGCCGAGTACGTACGAGGGATTATCAAAGATTTAAAAGCAGGGAAAGTTGAGAAAAAAGATTTGTCTATTATTACTATGATGAAAAGAAAAGTTGAGGATTATGATTCTATTGGCCCCCATGTTTCTGCTGCAAAAAAAGCTATTGAGAAAGGAAAAGATGTTGGAGTTGGAACATTACTTTCTTTTATTATTACAAAAAAAGGAAATTCCATTAGCGAGAAAGCACAACTTGATGAATTTGTTGAAGAAGGAAACTATGATTCAGATTATTATGTGAAAAATCAAGTTCTTCCTGCTGTAATTAAAATTGTTCGCGAACTTGGATACACTGAACAAGATTTAATTGAAGGCGGAAAACAAACAGGACTTGGCGCTTGGTCTTAAGTAAATTGTTCAAGCCAAGTTAGAGCTTCTTTTTTATTTGTAAATATTCTTATTGGAAAAGGTTCTCTTGTAAGTTTGAGTACAAAACTAACTGCTAACGAGGTAACAGGACTTAATGGATTTACAAGCAATGCTGAAGCTTTTGTAACATCTTCAACTCTTGAATCAACTAATTTTTTCATTGCCATAAAAGTAAAATTTTCAACAGCCCTAGCATCAAACAAAACTGCTTTTTCCTGCCCTTTTGCTATTTTTAAACACCCTTGAATATATTCCTCTGCTTCTGCTTGCGTTATTTCAAAGAATTTTTTTAAAGTAATATGAATTATTCCTTTCTTATCTTCTTCAATTGTTGCAATTTTTAGTTCTCCAAGTTTCATATTAATATTTACAACAAACAAAATATAAATAACATTATACAAAAAAACACAAATTGTAGGACATTTTTGCGGAGCAATAGATTTTAAATATTTGGAAAGGGAAAGTCTCTATGGAAAAAGAAATAATTGACAAATACCAAAAAGCAGCAAGTACTTGGAAAAACGCAATTGCACATGCAAGAAAAATAAAAGAAGGAACAAAACTGTTTGATTTTGCCGCAAGTATTGAAAAAATAATAACAGATGAAGATTGTGGAAATGCATTTCCAATTAACTTAAGCATTAACGAGGAAGCAGCTCACTTTACTCCAACATTTGATGATACTTATGAACTAAAAGAAGAAGATTTACTAAAAATTGATATTGGAGTACACTTTGATGGATATATTTGTGATGGGGCAATTAGTATTAATTTAAACAACGACCATGCAAAACAAATAGAAGCAAATGAACTAGCACTAGCAAATGCAATAAGTGTTGCGGAGTATGGGAAAGAAATTGATGGCGTTGGAAAAGCAATTGAAGAAACTCTGAAAAGTAAAGGATTTAACCCAGTTTATAATTTAGGCGGACATGGTTTAGAACAATGGGACATTCACTCTTGGCCATCTTTACCAAATCATTCAAACTCTAGCACTGCAACTTTAGAAGAAGGGGCAATTGCAATTGAACCTTTTGCTTCGACAGGCGAAGGGTTTGTAAATGAGTCCCCGCAAGTAGAAATATTTAGTTTAAATGAAGGAAAAAATGTTCGAAACATGCATGCAAGAAAACTCCTTACAATTGCAAAAGAATTCAAAGGCCTTCCATTTGCTGAAAGATGGCTTCGAGAAAAAAGTGATCTAAGTGATTTTGCAATAACAGTTGGACTAAAAGAATTAATGAAAGCTGATGTATTCAAAAGCTACCCTGGCCTAAAAGAAAAAAGCAAAGCAATGGTTTCGCAAGTTGAGAAAAGCTTACTAATTTTAGAAGATAAAACAATTGTTCTTGGTGAATAAAAACTTTTAATGCTCCAACCGAGAATCTAACGTCACGACAATATTACTCCATAATCGCCTCCAAATTTTTTCGTTCTATTTAGCGGCTTTCTCGGCTTAAAACTTTCCCTTTGTGGTCGCTAACGCTAAAGTATTTAATGCCTCCAAAGCCGACATGAGTTTTTAGAAAAAATTTTTCGTGGAGGCGATAAAAATGGTTTATGAAATTCAACTTCCAAATAAGGAAGAGATTAGTTCAGTAATAAAAAATGCTAAAGAGTATCCTGAGTTTTTAGATGAAAGAGAACTTTGGATTCTTGAAAACTTTGCTGGTGATGTCCTATGACATCACTGGCCCCAAACCCCAGAAGCAATTATAAAGATTCAAAAGAGAAACCTATTATGGAAGATAGAATTGGATTCAAAAAAGAGAAAATACGAAAGACTTTCTTCAATGAGGTTAGATTCGCTTCAAAGTCAAAAACATGGAAGGATCTTGCAACAAAACTTAAAACCTCAAGAGCGTTCTTTCAAAAATACCAACATGGAAAAATAATGCTTTCTAAAAGTCGATTTGACAAACTTTTGTCATACCTGCCACTAAAAAGAAGAAAATTTTATGAAACTCAGATTATAACCAAACCAGGAAATTGGGGGTGCATAAAAGGGGGAATAAAAGGCATAAGAATTATCTATTCTAAATATCCCAAAGAAGTAACAAGAAAGTGGAAACAAAAAGCAGGCCGAAATTCAATAAGGAAGATAAATGAATACAAAAAAAGTCTTCCTGAAAAAGAACGAATTTTGTTTCATAGAACAACTAAACTTACAAAAGCTGTTCAAGAATTACATTTAAGAGAAAAAGAAGGAGAAATTTTTTTCCATCCAAAAGAAATAACTTTTGATTTATCAAATATACAATTCAGCCGTTATGATAAAAAAAGACAAATTATTTTGCCAAAAAAACTGTCCCCAGAGTTGGCTGAGGAAATAGGGATTCATTTAGGAGATGGGACTTTATCAAAAAACAAAAATTATTTTTCGGTTAGAGGCGGATATGCAGAAGAAGATTATTACACTGATTATATTCTCCCTTTATACAAAAGAATTTACAACATAAATCCCCCATTACTTAAAAGAAGCGATGCGTGTGGTTTTGAAATAAGTTCGAAAGGGATAAAAGAATTTAAAAGTAAAGTGCTTGGAATTGTTACAGGCGTAAAAACTTATGTAATTGAAGTTCCAAGTTGCATTATGGAAAGTAGAGATAAAGAAATTTATAATGCTTTTTTACGTGGAATTATTGATACTGATGGATGCTATTACTATAGTGAACAAAAACAATATCCTGTAATCTCATTGGGCTTAAAATCAATACCCTTACTTAAAAAAGTTAATGAAATACTTAAATTACTAGGCTACAAACCATATTTTCACAAAAAGTCATATCAAATACAGATAAATGGTTTCCCCCAATTCAAAAAGTGGACCGATGAAATTGGAAGCAGTAGTCCAAAAAATCAAAAAAGAATAGCAAATATAAAAAAGACACTCCTGTGGTCTAGTTTGGATATGATCCTAGCTTGCGGAGCTAGCGACTCGGGTTCGAATCCCGACGGGGGTACTTATTCTCAAATGAAATAAATCATTAAAAAAGTCATTTACCTAAAATAATTCTGAATGTAATAAAAGAATTAAAATAATCCACTAGACTATTGGAGCATAAATAATTTTCAAAGAGTTAGCTTTATATATCTCTTTGCTTTTATTTAAACAGATAAAATGAATTCGAAAGGACAACACTTTAGTGTATTTGAACTATTAATTGCAGCAATTGTTGCTGTTGCAATACTTTATGTATTATTACAAATAATTCCAACTGATCCAATCATTGATAACGAAGCAGTAAGCGCAATTTCAAATTCTCTTTCTGCAGTAAAAGCTGGCGGGAACACATACACTACTGATTTTAAATTAAAAGCAAATTCAATGGTTAATAGTAAAAATTTTGAAGGATTCGATTCACAATCAATTGTTTTTGATGTAGGAAACTTAAGTAACAATATTGAAGTTGGCGTATCTTCAGACGGAGCATGGACATATGCAAAAAGTACAAAATCAACTGAAGTAAATGCAAAAGCAAATGTATTTTGTGAAATTAATGGAAGTTCTCTAAATGACACTTTAGAAGTTGCAGGAATTGAACCACAAATTGATCCTATTACTTTATGTGGAGAAGAAGAATACAGATGTTGTCTTGTTCACATTGAAAGAGCCTAGAAACTCTTTTAAATTCTAAAAACTTATTCTATTCATGTTTCTAAGAGTTGGAATTGAAGATGTTAAAGTTTCATTAAAAGATACTGGAACAATACTAATGTATTCTGGGTTATGTTTTTTTGTTCCAATCATAATGAGCATTCTTTTTGATAAAAATCCACAAACACTTCTCGCTTATGCTGGAAGTGCACTAATGCTTTTGATGCTTGGGTATGGAATGAGAACACTTATTATTGTAAAAAAAGAAACTGAAATAAAACATGCAATGCTTTCCATTGTACTTATATGGCTTATTTTTTGTTTCTTTGCTTCACTTCCATTTGTTTTTATAATGAAAGTTGGTTTACTTGATGCTTTTTTTGAAACAATGAGTACCCTAACAACAACTGGGCTATCAGTTATGACTCCAATACTTGATTCAATGCCAGCCTCACTTATTTTTTGGAGAACATTTTTAGGATGGGTTGGAGGAATAGGAATTGTACTAATGGCTTTTATTGGATTAATGGCAACTTATTCAAAAACATCAAAACTCTTACTCGCAGAAGGACGTGGAACCCAACTAAAAGAAAATTTACGCGGAAGTGCAAAAAAAATTGCTTACATTTATATTATTCTAACAATTGTTGGAATTATTTTATTACTACTTGCTGGACAAAGCCCATGGGAAGCAACTAATTATTCAATGTCTGCAATTAGTACAAATGGAATGGATATTAGTGCAGCTGGACTTGCAAGCGTTAGCAATGGTTGGGCTCCGGTTGGTTTACACAATTATTGGGTTGACCTTGCACTAATTGTAATAATGATACTTGGAGCAATGAGTTTTGCACTCCATTATGCTTGGATGAGAAAAAAAGATTTTCGAATTGTTGCACGCGATCCAGAATTTCGTGCATTAATATTTTTAGGTGCAATAGGAGCAACAATTGTTGGAATAAAACTTGGAGCAATGGAAGGACTATTTCATTCATTTAGTGCACTAACTTGTGGAGGATTTTCTTTTATTCCACCACTCGCAGTTAGTGGTTGGGCTGATTTTGTAAAAATAATTTTAATTCCATTAATGATAATTGGAGGAGCAGCAGGTTCAACTGCTGGAGGAATAAAACTTTCAAGATTTATTATATTTGTAAAAAGTTTATACTGGAAAATAAAATCAAGTGTTTTACCTGAAAAAGCTTATTTTAGAAAAAAATATAACGGAGAAAACGTAACTGAAAAACAAGTCAAAGATATTAGTTTGTTTATACTCCTTTGGTTTGTATTTTTATTAATTGGAACAATTGTACTAGTTGGATATGGAAATGATTTAGGCAATTCATTCTTTGAAGTTTCAAGCGCACAAAGTAATGCTGGAATCACAACAGGAATAACTCATGAAACAATGCCTGTTGGTGTTGAAGTAATGTTAATCATCAATATGTTTGTTGGAAGACTTGAAATAATTCCATTACTTGCTTCAATTGGAATTCTTCTCTCCATAAAAGATAGGAAGCGAAAAAAACGTTAACAAAACTTATTTAAACAACAAAAACCCTTTCTAAAACAAATATTACTCGCGTGCGGAGCAATACTATTTTTTTTTGAATAAATTAATTTTGTTGGTTTAGTTTTTAATCCAACGTCCTTTACAGCTTCTTCAACTGAAAGAACATGTGCATCAACATTAAAAATTATTCCACTTGCAGAAAGCTCACTTGTTTTTTCACTACTAATTTGCCTAACAACTTGTTCAACTTTTTTATGATTTTTTGCAACAACAACCAAATCAACATCTCTTGTGTAAGCATCTGAAATTCCTTTTGCTGCACTACCAACAACAAAAACTTTTTCAACATCCCCCCTAACTTCACTTAAAAGACGTTTTGTAAAATCCTTTCCAACACCAATACAAAAACGAGACTTTAAAGTTGGGAAAAACTTTCTAAACTTATCATGACGCCTAATAAATCGAGCATCCTTTGATTCAACAACTCTTTTTTTTCTCTTCATAATTAAATACTAGTAAAAGATTATTTAAATAAAAACCAATCCAATCAAAACTTATTTAAACAACAAAAACCTAAAGTTGAGTGATAAGATGTATATTGTAATTATTGGAGCAGGAAATTTAGGTTACTACTTAGCACATTTACTTCTTGAAGAGAGTCACGAATGTGTTGTAATTGATAAAGATGCAGAACGCTGTGATAAAATTGCAAATGACTTAGATATTGTTGCAATTAATGGAGATGCAACTGACCCAAAGGTTCTACAAAAAACTGATATTAAAGAAGCTGATGCTGTTGTAGCATTAACTGGAGCTGATGAAACTAATATGATAATTTGTCTTTTAGCAAAAGATCTTGGAGCAAAACAAGTTGCTGCTAGGATTAGTCGAATTGATTATAATGAAGATGTTCTTGAAAAACTTGGAATTGATGTTGTAATTCATCCTGAAGCTGCTGCAGCTGGGTACATTGAAGAACTAATTACAAAACCAGAAGTTTTAGACCTAGCATTTATTTCTCGAGGAGATGCAGAAATAATGGAAATTAAAGTTACTGCTAAAAGTAAACTTAATGGAAAAAAAGTAAAAGATATTGAGAGTCCAGCTGGAAGCGCAATCATTGGTTTATATCAAGAAGGAAATCTTGTAATTCCAAACCCTACTGAAAAAATAAAAGCAGGAATGAAAGTTTTAATTTTAACAAAACGTTCAAGTGCAAATGCAGTAAGGAAAAAGATATTATAACAAAAAATTTATATAGTATAAAAACTATTATTCTAGCATGAAAAGAAACCCTAGATTAAAAGGACAAGGTGCGATTGAGTACTTACTTATAATCGCAGCAGCAATTCTTGTTGTAGCCCTTGTTATTATTGCAATAACTGGTGCATTAGCTGGCGGAGAGACTCAAAGTCAAAGCGCAATGACAGCCCAAGTAGAGAGTATGTCTGCTTTGGACATTCAACATAGAATTGCAAGTGGACAAATAGAGTTGACAGGAAACAAAATTGATGCTGGCGAATGGGAAATCAACAAAACGTATTTTATTACAGAAGACATCATTTATAATGCTGGAGGAGTAGAAAATGATTTTTTTTATGATCTCGGTTCAGCTGACGAAGGAGTAACAATTGATTGCACAGGGCATAAAATAACAAAAACAAACGCATCTAGCACCCCCCCTTATAGTGTTCAAATAATTCGAGTTTCCAATGGAAAAAATATTACCCTAAAAGATTGTATTTTAGAAAACAATTCTTATAGTGGAAGAGGAATATTGATTATGGGTTCTGAAACAGAAAATATAAACTTAGAAAATATTACAGTTGTTAATTCAGATTTTGGATTAACTCTTTATGATAATCTCAACGATAGCGGAAAAGGAACTATAACAATAAAAGATTCTGATTTTTGTAGCACATCTGTCCACTGCGCATTAGCATATAGTTCTTCAGTAGATATCCCAAACCTAACTGTTGAAAATACAAAAGCTGACACCTTCTATCCAGTGCCAAGATGGGGCATTTGTAGCTCAACCGTTCAAAGTCAATTTGATACTTGCTAAATGGAAAAAAATAAGAAATCCTTTGAATACCTATTTTGACGAATTTTTAAGAAAAAAATATTTCCGATCAATTTTAAAGAACAATCATCCATTATACTTACTGTTGAGATGTTAAAAATGAGATTATTAATCGGTTTAATTGTATTAGTTCTTTTACTAGGTTTTGTTTCAGCAGCATGTGTTGATCTTGAAGACCCATCAACTTATGCTGGAAAAGTTACTGATTATGGTTCTTTTTATGGAATAAGAAAGGACACAACGCTTTGTCAAAAAACCTATGACTTGGGTTTAACAAAATATGTTCGTCTAGCATATAATTTCACTGACACTTATGCTGACCTTGATTGTAACGGAGCAGTATTAACAAGAAACAATACTAGCACAGGACTCTCTTCTCTTATTTATGTTTATGGGGGAAGTATGGCCCCAACAACCCTGCGTGCAACAATAAAAAATTGTGTAATAAATGAATGTAATATTGGAATAAAAATAAACAATTCAAATGGTAACACCCTTGAAAATAATGAAATTTACAATTGTAATTATGGAGTAAACATACAAGGAGCATGGTTTACTGATATAAAAAATAATTATATTCACAACAATAATAATTATGGAATGTTTCTTGGAAGAAATTACAATAATTGGTTCCCTTTAAACAATGAAATCCATGATAATAATATTTCAAGCAATGCAACAGGATTAATAGTTCAGGGTGCATACACTACTGGATATTATAGTATGTTCACAAACAACGTGTACAACAATTATTTTGATAATACTACAAATGTTACTGATGATTCAAACATTATTTGGAATGAACCAGTTTCTTTTGGAACAAATATTATTGGCGGACCAAAGCTAGGGGGGAATTATTTTAGTGACTACTTAGGTGTTGATGCTGATAATGATGGAATTGGAGATACTCCACACGCAATTCCCGGAGGAATTAGTTTTGATTATGCTCCTTTGGTTTATCTAACTATCATCGATAATGATGGAGATGGATACAATGAAGATGAAGATTGTAATGATGATAATCCAAACATTAATCCAGGCGCACCTGAAACTTGTGACGGGATAGACAATGATTGTGATACTGAAATAGATGAAGAATTTGATGATAGTGACAACGACGGAATAGCAGACTGTGTTGATCCAGACAATGATAATGACGGAGTAGAAGATCAAGAAGATATGTGCCCTTCCAGTAATGCCGATGCTGTTAAATTAAAACCAAATAATTATGCAGATATTGATGGAGACGGAGTATTTGAAACAATAAAGAAAAAAGAATTGATTGAAAGTAATTATTCATTAGTTGATACTTATGGATGCAGTTGTTTACAAATACTTGAATATAAACCAGGAAGAAATAATGGAGAATTAAAATATGGTTGTACAAAAGGCACATTAATTAACTGGATAGAAGAAAAAGCTTGGACTAATTAGCTTTTTTTATTACAACTTTTTTATGATGAGTTGGTTTTCTACTTTTATGCGACTGTAATAACACTTTTGCTTTTTGAGCCCGATGACGAATCTTCTTTCCTTTTATTTTACTAGTCTTTGTAAGAGCAACTTTAATTTCTTTTCTTTTCAAAAAGTCAACCATAATAATTCTAGTATCTTTTGGGGTTAATTAAGTTTACCTTAAAAGATAGCTTTAAAAAGATAATAATGAAGTAAGATTAGTATGAAGAACACAAAAAGTGAGTTACTTCATCTATGCTGATGATTCTTTAATTAGTCGTCAGAACCTTTTTAATTATTTCAAAATCTTAAGTTTATACTTCTATAGTGACTTTACTAAAAGTAAAGTTGGGAGGAGAATGGCTGGTATAGTTTAGTGGTTAGAATCCACGGTTGTGGTCCGTGGGACTCGGGTTCAATTCTCGGTGCCGGCCTTTTTATTATTAAGTGATTATTATGGGATTTCAAACAGTAAGAGGAATGAGAGACTTAATTGGGTCTGATGCTTGTATACAAGAATTTATTGAAGGAAATTGTCGAAAAGTCTTTGCAAGCTATGGATACTTACCCCAATATACTCCAGCTGTTGAAAACTTTGATTTGCTCGCAGCAAAAAGTGCAGCAGGAGAAGAAATTAAAAATGAAATTTATTATTTCAAAGATAAGGGAGATCGTGAACTTGGACTTCGTTTTGATTTGACT
The DNA here is from genome assembly GCA_018691995.1 of Candidatus Iainarchaeum sp. Classification (GTDB taxonomy): domain Archaea; phylum Iainarchaeota; class Iainarchaeia; order Iainarchaeales; family JAAZKV01; genus JABIDZ01. Next base: position 3,315 of record JABHJM010000012.1, on the reverse strand, counting down.
GTTCCCCTGGGAAGGATTGCTAGCTCTAATCAATTAAAGATGCCTTACAAAAGATATGCAATTGAAGAAGTATATCGATATGATCGACCACAAGCAAAAAGATACCGTGCATTTAAACAAGCCGACATTGATATTCTTGGAGTTAAAGGTTTAGAAGCAGAGTTAGAAGTAATGCTTGTTACAAGAGATGTTTTCAAAAAACTCGGACTCTCGCCAAAAGTTATTTTTAATTCAAGAAAATTACTTGAAGAACTTATTTCAAATTTTGCAAAAGGAAAAGAAATTGAAACAATGAGAATTCTTGACAAACTTGATAAAGTCGGAGAAAAAGATTGCAAAGCAATGTTAGTAGAAAAAGAAATTGATGCGAATATTGTCGATATTATTGTAAAAAATGACTTAGAAGAAATCACACAAATTGTAGGACAGTCGAGTAATGGTCTTGCAGAAGTAAAAGAGTTTAGTGAAATGTGCAAAGAAAATAAACTTGATTTTGTTGAATATAATGCAGCTCTTGCAAGAGGCCTTGAATACTACACTGGGATTGTTTTTGAAATAAAAGTAGATAATGGGCCAAGTGTTGGTGGTGGAGGACGATTTGACAAGCTTGTTGGCAATTATGATGGACAAGACACTCCAGCTGTTGGAATATCTTATGGAGTGAGCAGATTATTTGATATTTTGAAAGAAAAAGGATTCAAAACAGCCACAGAAGGGCTATTTTTGATAGGAATTAAAGTAAATCCTAGCGAAATAGTAAAAATTGGAGACACTCTTAGACAAGAAGGAATTTTTGTTGAAGTTGACCTTGCTGGCAAAAATATTTCAAAAGGAATGGATTTTGCAGAAAAAAAAGGATACACTTATATTGGAATAATTGGAGAAGATGAAATAAAAGAAAACAAAATTACTATAAAAAATCTAAAAACGGGTAGTCAAGAAACCCTTGAACAAAAAGTTGCTAATATTAAAGAATTCTTAAAAAATTAATTATGTGAGATTATGGAAAATGAAAAAATAGCATTGTTTTTTGATATGGATGAAACCATTGTTTCAACGGATACAATATTTTCTTTATTTGATGAATTTGGAAAAAAAGAAAAGGGAGAAGAAATTTATGAATGGTCAAAAAACAATCCAAAAAAAGTTGCAGATCTTTATAACATTCCCATTGAAGAGATTTATCCTGGGATGGATGTAGAACTTATTTGTAAAGAAATTATTGAAGAAAACAAAGGAATTCCATTAAACAAGTTTGAAGAACTTGTTAATGCTCTTCCAATTTATGAAGGGGCAGAAAAATTTTTCTCAGATTTCATGAGGAAATATGGCAATAATGTTTTTATTATTTCTTCAAGTTTTGAACCGATTGCAAGAGGAATTGCAAAAAAACTTGGAATTCCAATTGAAAATGTAATTGCAACAAAATTATTAAAAGAGAACGAAAAAATAACTAAATTTATTGGCCCTGTTTTAGAAGCAGAAAAAAAAGAAGATGCTCTAAAAGAGATCACTACCAAAAATAACATTCTGCTAAAAAATTGTGTTGGCGTTGGGGATGGAAAACACGATCATTTTTTTATCAAAGCAATTACTGCTTCAGGCGGACTTGGAATAGCTGTTTCAAAAGACAAAACGTTAATTGAAAATTCAGGAGCCCAGGTTATAATGTCAATCCCCGATTACACTAAAATATCGACTGCAGTCAACGATTTTGCAGAAAAGTTGGAGAAATAACCATTTAGCAAAGGTTTTAGAATATGTGGGCGCAAAAATTGTTTTAAATAATGTGAAAAAAATTGAAAATGTGATTGTATGGAAATAATTACAAGTAAAGAAATACCAAAAGATTTTTTTGAGTACAAAGGCCCCCATAATATTGAAGTCGTGAGACAAATTTTACAAGGAGTAAAGGATGGCGGAGATGAAGCAATAAAAAAATACTCTCAAATGTTTGATGGAATTGATATTGACAAATTTGAAATGACAAAAAAACAAATAGAATATGCTTACAGTAGAGTTGATAAAAAAACTATTGAAGCACTAAAACATGCAGCAAAAAATATCAAAATTTTTGCAAAAAAACAACTTGAATGTTTTAAAGATTTTGAAATAGAAGTAGATGGAGCTACTATTGGACAAAGAATTATCCCAATAGAAAAAGTTGGGTGTTATGTTCCCGGAGGAAATTATCCTTTACCTTCAACTGCATTAATGTGTGTTATTCCAGCAAAAGTTGCTGGTGTTAAAGAAGTAATTGTTTGTTCTCCAAAAATGAGAAGTGTTACTGTTGTTGCAGCAGATATTGCTGGGGCTGATCGAATATTTAATGTTGGGGGAGTACAAGCTATTGGAGCAATGGCTTATGGAACAGAAACTGTCCCCGCAGTAAATAAAATTGTTGGACCTGGAAGCAAATATGTTGTTGCAGCAAAAAACGAGGTTTATGGGGAAGTTGGACTTGATTTTATTGCTGGGCCTAGTGAAGTATTGATTATAGCTGATGAAAGTGGAAAAGCAGATTTTATTGCTGCTGATTTATTAGCACAAGCAGAACACGATTCAAATGCAAAACCATTTTTGTTAACAACTTCAAAAAAATTAGCTGAAAAAGTTGTAAAACAAATTGAAAAACATTTAGTTACACTTGAAACACGAGAAATTATTGAACAATCATTACAAAACGGAAAAATAATTATTGTAAAAGATTTAGAAGAAGCTATTGAAATTTCAAACAAAAGAGCACCTGAACATTTAGAACTTCAAATAAAAAAACCAGATGCAATTATTAAAAAATTAATTAATTACGGTTCACTATTTGTTGGAAAATACGCTGCTGAAGCATTTGGAGATTATTGTTCTGGAACAAACCACACTCTTCCAACAAATGGAAGTGCAAAATATACTTCTGGTTTATCAGTTAGAGATTTTATTAAAATGCAAACCCATCAAAAAATTAAAAACCCTTCAAAACTAATTGATACTGCTGCAGAAATTGCAAATGTTGAAGGATTAATGGCACACAAATTAGCAGCTGAAATCAGACGAGAAAAGTAATTTAAAATAATTTTCTACTCTTTTATTTTTACACGCCTACGTAGCATAGTCAGCTTAATGCACTTCATTGGTAATGAAGAGATCATGAGTGCGAATCTCATCGTAGGCTTTTCTATTTGCTACATAACACATATCTTTTTATTTTAGAAAGTGATAAGTATAAATGATAAAAATGATGCTTGATGACCACGTACAAGGATTACTTGAAAAATATGTTAAAGATGATACAAATATTTCTTTTGGAACCGGCCCCTTAAA